>NZ_JAXOJX010000036.1:0-79161 GCF_034427735.1 Azohydromonas lata | reverse complement strand
GGTTGCAGCACCTGCACGGGCTGCGGCGACTGGGTGGACCACACGGTCCAACTGCGCACGGAGGAGGGCACCAGCGGCGCCTGCTGGGCGGAGGACGGCGCAGCTTCGGCCGGCTGCGGCCGCGGCGACGGTTGGGCCCTGTGTGCCGGCTGCGCCGCCACCGGGAGGGCGACGCCGCGCACGGGCGGGGGCAGCGGGGTGCCGTCGCCCACGGCCAGGACCGGCAGGGCAGCCAGGGCCAGGGCCAGGGCGAGCGCCACGGCGCAGAGGGCGGCTTCTCGGCGGCGCGGCGCGGGTCCGGGTGGACGGCCCAAGCGGCGCGACGCGGGCAACACCCGCCGGCCGTTCGAGTTCAGGAGCATCCTCGACGGAGGAAGAGTCTTCATGCGCGCACCCCTTTGCGAACAGCGTCCCGGCGTCCGTGGCCTTGGCGCAGGAGCGGCGGGACGGCTCCCATTGCACCCACGGGCTCCCGGCCACTGCAAGCGCAGGACGGCCGTTCCGCCCTGCAAATCGGGTAGGAGGCAACCACCTGAATCAGTGGGTGTTGCCTGAAAGCTACGCTCTGAAGGGCCTATGCGGGTTTGTGCCGCTCGAATGAGGGGGCGTGATCCAGGGAATGCGGCGGCTTGCTTGCCCAGCGTTGGGGATTAAAGCGGGCGGGCACAGGCGGTGGCTCGCTCGCAGCGCTCCCCGAACCGTCAAGCCGGCATTCAAGAGCACTGAGGTGCGGCTTTGCGGCTGCCGATTCAGTCCGCAAGGCCGTTTTCCGCGGCGCTCAAAGCAGGCGGCCGACGGCGGGCTGCCGCTTCGCCGTTGGCGAATTTCATCTTGCCGCGGCCCTGGGCGCGGTCCTGCACCCATTCGCCTTCGTACACCTGGCCGTCGGCCCAGGCGAAGCGTCCCTGGCCATGGCGCTGGCCGTCATCCCAGCTGACGGCCAGAGGCCGCGCCCTAGAATTCCGCCCCCGTTTCACCCCGTCTGCGCCGCCGCCATGTCCACCACTTTCCGCATCGCTCCCTCCATCCTGTCCGCCGACTTCGCACGCTTGGGCGAGGAGGTGCGCAACGTGATCGCCGCGGGCGCCGACTGGATTCACTTCGACGTGATGGACAACCATTACGTGCCCAACCTGACGTTCGGCCCCATGGTGTGCCAGGCGCTGCGCCCGCACGCCGTCACGCCTGAAGGCCAGCGCGTGCCCATCGACGTGCACCTCATGGTCCAGCCCGTGGACGCCCTGGCGCAGGCCTTCGCCCGCTCCGGCGCCGACCTGGTGAGCTTCCACCCCGACGCCAGCGCCCACGTGGACCGCACGCTGCAGCTCATCAAGGCCGAGGGCTGCCAGGCCGGGCTGGTGTTCAACCCGGCCACGCCCATCGACGTGCTGGAGTGGGTCATCGACAAGGTGGACCTGGTGCTGGTGATGAGCGTGAACCCGGGCTTCGGCGGCCAGAGCTTCATCGACAGCGCGCTGCGCAAGGTGGAGAAGCTGCGCAAGGTGATCGACGCCAGCGGGCGCGACATCCGGCTGGAAGTGGACGGCGGCATCAAGGTGGACAACATCCGCCGCGTGGCCGATGCCGGTGCCGACACCTTCGTGGCCGGCAGCGCCATCTTCGGCCAGCCCTCCTACAAGGACGTGATCGACGCCATGCGCGCGCAGCTCGCCCGCTGACTGCGTGCGCGCGCAACGAGGAGGCGCAGCCGGGCCGCAGGCACTTGAAATTTCCGCTTGACGCGCCTCACGCGGCGCGGTGACACTGCGACCCGCTCCGGGGTGCAGGGCCTGTTGGCCTTGCTGAGATGGTGAATTCAGCCAAACCCGCGAACTTGAACCGGTTAGTACCGGCGGAAGAAGAGCCCTCCTCCTGTTGTCCGTCCTGCCCAAGGTGGCTGGCCGGGCCCCGGGACGACCTTCGGAGCACCCACTTGCGAAGGAGTCCCGATGAACGCACCCCACGACCTGCCCGGCCTGGCCCAGCGCCTGGGCCTCACGCGCGAGCCGCTGCCGGCCTCCCGCAAGGCCTACGTCACGGGCTCGCGGCCTGACCTGCGCGTGCCCCAGCGCGACATCCAGCTCACCAACGGCGAGCTGGTATCCGTCTACGACACCTCCGGCCCCTACACCGACCCCGAGGCCGACATCGACGTGCGCCGCGGCCTGCCCAGCGTGCGCGCGGGCTGGATCGCAGAGCGCGGCGACAGCGAGGTCTATGCCGGGCGCCAGCGCCAGGCCATGGACGACGGCGGCAAGGCCCGCGACGGCGAGCACATCGCCGCCATCCGCGAGCAGGCCGCCGGGCTGCAGCGCCAGCCGCGCCGCGCCAAGGCCGGCGCCAACGTCTCGCAGATGCACTACGCGCGCCGCGGCATCGTCACGCCGGAGATGGAGTACGTGGCCCTCCGCGAGAACGGCCGCCGCGAGTGGATGGCCGAGTACCTCACGGACGCCGAGCGCGAGCGCCGCCGCCGCGGCAACCCCATGGGCGCTCACATCCCGGACCTGATCACGCCGGAGTTCGTCCGCGACGAGGTGGCCCGCGGCCGCGCCATCATCCCGGCCAACATCAACCACCCCGAGGTGGAGCCGATGGCCATCGGCCGCAACTTCCGCGTGAAGATCAACGCCAACATCGGCAACTCGGCCGTGACCTCCAGCATCGAGGAGGAAGTGGACAAGCTGGTGTGGGCCATCCGCTGGGGCGCGGACAACGTGATGGACCTCTCCACCGGGCGGGACATCCACACCACGCGCGACTGGATCCTGCGCAACTCGCCCGTGCCCATCGGCACGGTGCCCATCTACCAGGCGCTGGAGAAGGTGGGCGGCATCGCCGAGGACCTGACCTGGGAGATCTTCCGCGACACGCTGATCGAGCAGGCCGAGCAGGGCGTGGACTACTTCACCATCCACGCCGGCGTGCGGCTGCCCTTCGTCCCCATGACGGTGAACCGGCGCACGGGCATCGTCTCGCGCGGCGGCTCCATCATGGCCAAGTGGTGCATCGCCCACCACCGCGAGAGCTTCCTGTACGAGCACTTCGAGGACATCTGCGAAATCATGAAGGCCTACGACGTGGCCTTCTCGCTGGGCGACGGCCTGCGCCCGGGCTGCGCCTCGGACGCCAACGACGAGGCCCAGTTCGCCGAGCTGCGCACCTTGGGCGAGCTCACGCAGATCGCCTGGAAGCACGACGTGCAGACCATGATCGAAGGCCCCGGCCATGTGCCCATGCACATGATCCAGGCCAACATGGACGAGCAGCTCAAGCACTGCCACGAGGCGCCGTTCTACACGCTGGGCCCGCTGACCATCGACATCGCCCCGGGCTACGACCACATCGCCTCGGCCATTGGCGCCGCGATGATCGGCTGGATGGGCACGGCCATGCTGTGCTACGTCACGCCCAAGGAGCACCTGGGCCTGCCGGACCGCGAGGATGTCAAGCAGGGGATCATCGCCTACAAGATCGCCGCGCATGCCGCGGACGTGGCCAAGGGCCATCCGGCCGCCCGCGCCCGCGACGACGCCATCTCCAAGGCCCGCTTCGAATTCCGCTGGACCGACCAGTTCAACCTCGGCCTGGACCCGGACACCGCGCGCGAATTCCACGACGAGACGCTGCCCAAGGACGCCTCCAAGGTGGCGCACTTCTGCAGCATGTGCGGGCCGAAGTTCTGCTCCATGAAGATCACGCAGGAAGTGCGCGACTACGCGGCGGCGCAGCAGCAGGCCGACGCGGGCATGGCGCAGAAGTCGGCGGAGTTCAAGGCCGCGGGCGGCGAGCTCTACATCCCCATCGCGAAGGGGTGACGGCCATGGCGGCTCTTTCCATCGGCATTGCCGGGGCGGGGCTGCTGGGCCGGCTGCTGGCGTGGCGGCTCTCGCGGGCCGGACACCGCGTGACGGTGTTCGACCCGGCCGAGGGCCCGGCGCCCAGCTTCGACGGCACGCAGGCCGCCGGCTTCACCGCCGCGGGCATGCTCAGCCCGCTGGCCGAGCTGGACAACGCCACGCCGGCCACGGCCGCCCAGGGCTGGCGCGCCATCGGCCTGTGGCAGGGTGTGGCGCAGGCGCTGGACGCGCCGTCCCTCGTGCGCCGCCGCGGCAGCCTGATGCTGGCGCACCGCAGCGACCTGGGCAGCGCGCAGCGCGTGCTCTCGCGGCTGGAGATCGCCCCGCCGGGCTTTCCCACGCCGAAGGCGCTGCCCTCCGGCAGCCTGGCCGAGCTGGAGCCGGCGCTGCAGGCCTCCCACGCCTGGCTGCTGCCGGACGAGGGCCAGGTGGACAGCGTCGCCATGCTGGAGCAGTTGCACCGGCAGGCGCGCGGCGCCGAGTGGCGCTGGCAGCGGCGCGCGGCGGACGTGTCCAGCGGCCGCATCGCGCTGGAGGGGGGCGAGGTCGAAACCTTCGACCTCGCCATCGACGTGCGCGGTGCCGGCGCGCGGCCGGCGCTGCCGGTGCGCGGCGTGCGTGGCGAGACGGTATGGCTGCGGCTGCCCGCGCACGGGCTCACGCGCCCGGTGCGGCTGCTGCATCCGCGCCACCGCGTCTACCTCGTCCCGCGCACGGCGGATTTGCTCATCCTGGGCGCCAGCGAAGTGGAGAGCGAGGACCGCTCGCCCGTCTCGCTCAAGAGCGCCGTGGAGCTGATGAGCGCCGCCCACAGCGTGATGCCCGCACTGGCCGAGGCGCGCATCGAGCGGCTGGACCGCAACCTGCGCCCGGCGCTGCCGGACAACGAGGCGCGCATCGAGGCCAGCGGTGGGCTGCTGCGCGTCAACGGCCTGTTCCGCCACGGCTGGCTGCTCGCGCCCGCGCTGGTGGAGGACGCGCTGGCGGCGGCTTGCCTGCCGGTGCCGGCGCTGGAGGCCGCGGCATGAGCAGCGAGGCCACCACCTCCCGCATCGAGATCCAGCTCGACGGCGCCCCGCACCACGTCGCCCCCTGCACGCTGGCCGAGTTGATCGCGCAACTCGGTCACGCGCCGGAGGGCGTGGGCACGGCGCTCAACGGCCGGTTCGTCCCGCGCACCCAGCGCGAACGGCCGCTGCAAAGCGGCGACGCGGTGCTGCTGTTCAAACCCATCGTCGGCGGCTGAGCCTTCCCGGCCGGCCGCCGTTTACTTTCCCTGCACGCCAGGAGTCGTCATGTTTTCCCACGACGCCACTTCCTCTCCGACCCCCGACGGCGACGCGCTGCGCATAGGCGACGCGGTGCTGCAAAGCCGCTTCTTCCTGGGCAGCGCGGGCTACCCCTCGCCGCAGGTGCTGCACGACGCGCTGCGCGCCTCGCGCACGCAGGTGGTGACGGTGGGCCTCAAGCGCACGCTGCACGCCGCGGGCGACAACGGCTTCATCCAACTGCTGCAGCAGGCCATGCGCGCCAACGGCGCGCGGCTGCTGCCCAACACCGCCGGCTGCCGCAGCGCGCGCGAGGCGGTGCAGCTCTCTCACATGGCGCGCGAGGTCTACGGCACGCCCTGGGTCAAGCTGGAAGTCACGGGTGACGACCACACGCTGCAGCCCGACCCCTTCGAGCTGCTCTCGGCCGCCACCGAGCTGGTGAAGGAAGGCTTCACGGTCTTCCCCTACTGCACGGACGACCTCGTGCTCTGCCGCCGGCTGTTGGACGCCGGCTGCGCGGTGCTCATGCCCTGGGGAGCGCCCATAGGCTCGGGGCAGGGCCTGCTGAACCCCTTTGCGCTGCGCACGCTGCGCGAGCGGCTGCCGGACGCCGTCTTGATCGTCGATGCCGGCATAGGCGCGCCCTCGCACGCCGCGCAGGCCCTGGAGCTGGGTTTCGACGCCGTGCTGCTGAACTCCGCCGTGGCCCAGGCGCGCGACCCCGTGCGTATGGCCGGCGCCTTCCGCGACGCGGTGCAGGCCGGGCGCGACGCCTGGCGGGCCGGCGTGATGGCCAAGCAGGACTTCGCCGTGCCCAGCACCCCCGTGGGCAGCGAGCCGGTGCTGCTGGGATGAGCGCGGACGCATCCCCGGCGCGTCCCGTCGTCTGGAGCATCGCCGGCAGCGACAGCGGCGGCGGCGCGGGTTTAACCGCCGACCAGCGCATGGCCGACGCGTTCGGCCTGCACCTCTGCCCGGTGGTGGCCTGTGTCACGGCGCAAAGCTCGGTGGCGGTCACAAGGGTGGAGCCGCTGCCGGCCGAGCTGATCGAGGCCCAGTTGCTGGCGCTGGAAGGCGACATGCCGCCGGCCGCCATCAAGACCGGGCTGCTGGGCGGCGCGGCCCAGGTGGAGGTGGTGGCGCGCTGGGTGGACCGGCTGCGCGCGCGCGGCCCCGTCGCGCTGGTGGTGGACCCGGTGCTGCGCTCCAGCACGGGCGCGGGCTTCGCCGACGCGGCCACGCTGCGCGCCTACCGCGAGCTGCTGCTGCCGCGCGCCACGGCCCTCACGCCCAACCGGCGCGAGGCCGTCGCGCTGCTGGGCGACGGCGACGACCAGGCCGCCGCCGCGGCGCCCGCGCTTGGGCGCGCGCTGCGGGACGGTTTCAACGTGCGCAGCGTCTGCATCACCGGCGGCGACAGCCTGCAGGACGGCGCGCTGGCCCTGGACTGGCTTGCCACGCCCAACGCCCAGGGCTGGCTGGCGCTGCCCCGGTTGAGCACTCGCCACACCCACGGCACGGGCTGCAGCTTCGCCACGGCGCTGGCCTGTGCGCTGGCGCTGGGTTTCGTGGAGGCCGACGCCGCGGTGCTGGCCAAGATGGCCACCACGCAGGCGCTGCGCCACGGCGCGGCGGCCGGGCAGGGCGCCGGGCCGGTGCGGGCGCAACCTGGTTTCGGCCTGGACCGCTCGCTGCTGCCGCGCTTGAGCTGGGGCGAGGCGGCGGAGTTTGGCGCCTTGGCGGCGGCCGCTGACGCGCCGCGGCGCCTGGACCTCTACGGCATCGTGGACAGCGCCGCGCTGGCGCGCCGCACGCTGGACGCGGGCGTGCGCACGCTGCAGTTGCGCATCAAGACCCCGGCCGCGCCGGACGCGGCCTGGCAGGCGTGGCTGGCCGACGAGATGCGCGACACCATCGCCGCCTGCCGGGAGGCGGGGGCGGAGCTCTTCGTCAACGACCACTGGCAGCTCGCGCGCGAGCTGGGCGCCGAGGGCGTGCACCTGGGCCAGGAAGATTTATCAGCGCTGGGCGACGAGGGCCGGCGCGCGCTGCGGGCCAGCGGGTTGCGCCTGGGCATCAGCACGCACAGCCTGTGGGAGCTGTGCCGGGCCGCGACGCTGTCGCCCCGCTACCTGGCCTGCGGCCCGGTGTGGCCCACGCTGACCAAGGCCATGCCCTGGCGCCCGCAGGGTCTGGACAACCTGGCCTGGTGGTGTGCCATGGCGCCCGCGCCCGTGGTGGCCATCGGCGGGATGCTGGAAGCCGCGCAGTTCGAAGTGGCCGCGCGCTGCGGGGCCGACGGCCTGTGCGCCGTGCGCGTGCTGGGCGCCGAGCCCGCGCGCGCGGTGCCGGGGCTGGAAGGGGCGATCAGGCAGGGCCGGGAGGCCGCGCCGCTGTCGCCGCCCGCGTTGCCGCACGCAAGCCTCGCGCGCGAGGGCTGAAGCGAAGCGGCGGCCGGGTGGGCCTCACCCGGCCGCTACCCGGACGTCTCCAAGCCCGCCCAGGACCACCCCTGGGCACAGGGCTTGCCGGATATGGGCTCCCAAAGCTGGTGTTGCGATGAGCCCTTCAAATCCCTCTTCTCCCGATCCCGAGCTGCCGGTGACCTTGCCGGTGGTGCGGGAAGAGCTGCACGTCGGAACGCGGACCGAGGAGGTCGGCGCGCTGCGCGTGCGCGTGCTCACGGAAGAGCACGGTGAGCTGCTGGAGCAGCCGCTGGTGCAGGAGAGCGTGGTCGTGGAACGCGTGCCCATGGGCGTGCCGGTCGCGCAGCCGCGCGAGCCGTGGCACGAGGGCGAGGTTCTGGTGGTGCCGGTCTACGAAGAAGTGATCGAGCGCCGCCTGGTCCTCAAGGAGGAAATCCGCCTGCACCGCCAGCGCACGAGCACGCCGCACACCCAGGAGGTGTTGTTGCGGCGACAGCGTGCGGTGGTGGAGCGCCGCCAGGCCGACGGCTCTTGGGCCGAGGTCGACCACGGCTGACCCAGGCTCAGCGCAACCCCTGCTGCAACCGTCCGCGGGCCCGGCCCGCTTTGAGAGAGATAAAAGGAGTCCGAAAATGAGACAGACCGTCGTTGGCGTATTCGATTCGGATGCCGAGGCCCAGCGCGCAGCGCAAGCCCTGGCCAACACCGGCATCGACCCGGCCTGCGTGCACGTCACGCACGGCACCGACAGCGCCGTGGCCGACAGCTCGCTCAGCAGCACGCCGGCCACCACGCACCACGAAACCGGCGTGATGGGCCGGGTGCGCAATTTCTTCGCCGACCTGTTCGGCCCCGATGACGAGCGCGAGGTGGGCCACTACGCCGAAGCCATGCGCCGCGGCGCCGCCGTGGTGAAGGTGGACGTGGAGGACGACATGCGCCTGGACGAGGTGCGCGACGCGCTGCAGAGCGCGGGCGCGGTGGACATCGACGAGCGCGTCGAGTCCTGGCGCACCGAGGGCTGGAGCGACGACAGCCTCTCCACGCCCAGCACGGCAGCCTCCTCGCTCAACACCACGCTGGACGACGACCTGCGCACCCGCGGGACGACCGCCACCGGCACCACCAGCCTGCGCGCCGCGGGCGACACCGAGGACGTGATCCCCGTGGTGCGCGAGGACCTGCAGGTCGGCAAGCGCGCGGTGAGCACGGGCGGCGTGCGCGTGTACGCCCGCACGGTGGAAACGCCGGTCAACGAGACGGTGCAACTGCGCGAGGAGCATGCGCAGGTGGAACGCCGCCCGGTGGACCGCCCGGCCACGGCCGCGGACTTGGCTGACCTGAAGGACCGCACCATCGAAGTGGTGGAAACCGCCGAGCAGGCCGTGGTGCAGAAGACCGCGCGCGTGGTGGAAGAGGTGCGTGTGGGCAAGACGGTGGAGCAGCGCACGGAGCAGGTGCGCGACACGCTGCGCAGCACGGAAGTGGAGGTCGAGCACATCCCGGGCAGCACGGCCACGAGCGCCTTCGACAGCGACTACTACCGCAACGACTGGCAGAGCAACTACGCCGCGGCCGGCGGTACCTACGACGACTACGAGCCCGCCTACCGCTACGGCCACTCGCTGCGCAGCGACCCGCGCTACGCCGACCGCAACTGGGACGACATCGAGACCACCGCGCGCAGCGACTGGGACACGCGTTATCCCGGCGGCACCTGGGACCGCATGAAGTCCGCCGTGCGCCGCGGCTGGGAGCGCACCAAGGACGCGGTGACGCCGGACAGCACGGCGCCGCGCCAGCTCTCCGCTTTCGATGACGGCTACTACCGCCGCGACTGGCAGACCAACTACAGCAGCCTGGGCGGCCGCTACGAGGACTACGAGCCCGCCTACCGCTACGGCTACGGCCTGCGCGACGACCCGCGCTACGCGGGCCGCGACTGGAGCGCCATCGAGCCCGACATCCGCCGCGACTACGAGACGCGCTATCCCGGCGGGACGTGGGAACGCATGAAGGCCGCGGTGCGCCGCGGTTGGGACCGCGTGACGTCGTAAGCGCGCCGCGTCTCAAGGAAGGCGCCGGGTTGCCCAGTGGGGCGCCCGGGCCTTTTCCAGGCTTTCGATGCCTGCAGCCCGGCCTTCGCGCCGGGCTTTTCGTTGGTCCTCGGGTTGGAACAACAGGCCGCAGCCCAAGGCCTTTGCGGCCAAGCGGCAAGCAGCGAACGGCTACATTGCGCCCCGTTTGCAGCAGCCCTGGACTCTTGCCGTGACCTCTTTGCGTTTGGACGCCGCCATCATCGACCTCGACGGGACCATGGTGGACACGCTGGGCGACTTCGTCGTCGCCCTGAACCTCATGCTGGCCGACCTGGCCCTGCCCGCGGTGGAGCGCGGCTTCGTCGAGCAGACGATTGGCAAGGGCTCGGAACACCTCATCCGCCGCACCCTGGCCCACGCGGGCGGCGCGCCGGAGCGCTTCCATGACGCCTTCGAGCGCTACCAGCACCACTACCTGGCCATCAACGGCCGCCATGCCGAGGTTTATCCCGGGGTGGTGGAGGGTTTGCGGCAATTGCAGGCAGCGGGCTTGAAGCTGGCCTGCCTGACCAACAAGCCCGGCGCCTTCGCCCGCCCGCTGCTGGCGGCCAAGGGGCTGGACGGGTTCTTCTCGCTGGTCTTCGGCGGCGACGCCTTCGCGGCCAAGAAGCCGGACCCGCTGCCGCTGCTCAAGACCTGCGAAGCCCTGGGCACGCAGCCGGCGCGCACGCTCATGGTGGGCGACTCCAGCAACGACGCCGAGGCCGCCCACGCCGCGGGCTGCGTGCTGGCGCTGGTGAGCTACGGCTACAACCACGGCCAGCCGGTGCGCGCGGTGCGCGCCCACGCGCACGTGGACCGGCTGGACGCGCTGGACCTCTCCGCGCTCCTCCTGAAACCCTGATCCGGCGGGGGCTTCAACCCCGCCCAACCCCGCCAGTCAGGCTTGCGCTGCGCGCGCCTGCTAGACTGGAGCAATCATGTTTTTGGCGCGCAAATTCACGAAGGGGTCGTTCGACCGGGGAGCCTGGCCCTGGCGACGCTGGTCCGTCTCTTCCTGACTTTGCCGCCGGGTGCGTCGTGATGACGCGCCCATGGCGCCTGCCCCAGCCGGCCGCCTTCGCCTAGACACCGCAGGCGGCCCTGAACCACCGACCTTACGGGCCGCCCGCCGCGGGCGCCCGCCGGGCCTGGAGGGCCCGCACCGTGATCACTGAACTCGAATTCAAGAGCCTCGCCGCCGAAGGTTTCAACCGCATTCCGCTCATCGCGGAAGCTTTTGCTGATCTCGAAACGCCGCTGTCGCTGTACCTGAAACTTGCCGGAGGCCGTCCGCACAGCTTCCTGCTGGAATCGGTCGTCGGCGGCGAGCGCTTCGGCCGCTACTCCTTCATCGGCCTGCCCGCCCGCACGCTGCTGCGCGCCACGGGGCAGAAGACCGAAATCGTCACCGACGGCCAGGTCGTCGAGACGCATGAAGGCAACCCGCTGGACTTCATCGCCGCCTACCAGCAGCGCTTCAAGCCGGCGCTGCGCCCGGGCCTGCCGCGCTTTTGCGGCGGGCTGGCGGGCTACTTCGGCTACGACGCCGTGCGCTTCATGGAGTCCAAGCTCGCGCGCACGGTGAAGGAGGGCGGCATCGGCACGCCCGACATCCTGCTGCTGCAGACCGAAGAGATCGCCGTGATCGACAACCTGTCGGGGCGGCTGTACCTCATCGTGTGGGCCGACCCGTCGCAGCCGGAAGCGTTCTTCCGCGCCAAGAAGCGGCTGACCGAGCTGGCGGACCAACTGCGCTACAGCGTCAGCGCCCCCTCGGTGAAGCGCGGGCAGTCGCACGCGGTGGAGCGCGAGTTCGCCAAGGCCGACTTCGAGGCCGCCGTGCTGCGCTGCAAGGAGTACATCGCCGCGGGCGACTGCATGCAGGTCGTCCTGGGCCAGCGCCTGAAGAAGCGCTATACGGAAAGCCCGCTGTCGCTGTACCGCGCGCTGCGCTCGCTCAACCCGTCGCCCTACATGTACTTCTACGACTTGGGCGACTTCCAGATCGTGGGCTCGTCGCCTGAAATCCTGGTGCGCCACGAGCACGTGGCCGAGGGCGAGAAGGTGACGATCCGCCCGCTGGCCGGCACCCGGCCGCGCGGCGCCACGCCGGAGAAGGACGCCGCCAACGAGAAGGAGCTGCTGGCCGACCCCAAGGAGCGCGCCGAGCACCTCATGCTCATCGACCTGGCGCGCAACGACATCGGCCGCATCGCCAAGACCGGCAGCGTCAAGGTGACGGAAGCCTTTGCCGTGGAGCGCTACTCGCACGTGATGCACATCGTCTCCAACGTGGAAGGGCTGCTGAAGCCGGGCACCAACAACCTGGACGTGCTGCGCGCCACCTTCCCGGCGGGCACGCTCTCGGGCGCGCCCAAGATCCGCGCCATGGAAATCATCGACGAGCTGGAGCCCGTGCAGCGTGGCATCTACGGCGGCGCCTGCGGCTACCTGAGCTTCGCGGGCGACATGGACGTGGCCATCGCCATCCGCACCGGCATCGTCAAGGACCAGGTGCTGTACGTGCAGGCCGCCGCCGGCGTGGTGGCCGACTCGGTGCCTGAGCTGGAATGGAAGGAAACCGAGGTCAAGGCGCGGGCCGTGCTGCGCGCCGCCGAGCTCGTTGAAGAAGGCTTCTGAGGGAGACCGCCATGCTGCTGATGATCGACAACTACGACTCCTTCACCTTCAACCTCGTGCAGTACTTCGGCGAGTTGGGCGAGGAAGTGCGCGTGTTCCGCAATGACGAGATCACGCTGGAAGGCATCAATGAGCTGAAACCCGACCAGCTCATCCTGTCGCCCGGGCCGTGCTCGCCCAACGAGGCGGGCATCTGCGTGCCCTCCATCAGGCACTTCGCGGGCAAGCTGCCCATCCTGGGCGTGTGCCTGGGGCACCAGAGCATTGGGGCGGCGCTGGGCGGCAACATCATCCGCGCCAAGGTGCAGATGCACGGCAAGGTGAGCACCATCCACACCGACCAGGCGGGCGTCTACGCCGGGCTGCCGCAGGACTTCGACGTGGTGCGCTACCACTCGCTGGCCATCGAGCGCGAGACCCTGCCGGCGGAACTGCTCGTCACCTCCCAGACCGACGACGGCGAGATCATGGGCGTGCGCCACCGCGACCTCGCCGGCACGCGCGCGCCGCTGGAAGGGGTGCAGTTCCACCCGGAATCCATCCTCTCCGAGCATGGCCACGCCATGCTGCGCAACTTCATCGAGATGAGCCGCGCATGAGCACCGTCAGCTACGGCAGCGCGCAGGCTGCGGCGCCGGTGGGCGCACCGGACGTGGTGGACCTGCGCAGCGACACCGTCACCCGCCCCACGGCCCCCATGCGCGCGGCCATGGCCGCGGCGACCGTGGGCGACGACGTGTTCGGCGACGACCCCACGGTCAACGCGCTGCAGGCGCGCGTGGCGGCGCTGCTGGGCAAGGAGGAGGCGCTCTTCATGGCCAGCGGCACGCAGAGCAACCTGTGCGCGCTGCTGTCGCACTGCGGCCGGGGCGACGAGTACATCGCCGGCAACCTGGCGCACTGCTACCGCTACGAGGGCGGCGGCGGGGCGGTGTTGGGCGGCATTCAGCCCCAGCCGCTGCCGCAGCAGGCCGACGGCACGCTGCTGGTCGCCGACATCGCCGCGGCCATCAAGCCCGACGACGAGCACTTCGCGCGCAGCCGCCTGCTGTGTCTGGAAAACACCTGGAACGGCAACGTGCTGCCGGCGGCCTTCGTCGAAGAGGCCACGGCGCTGGCGCACGGGCGCGGCCTGTCCACGCACCTGGACGGCGCGCGCTTCTTCAACGCGGCGGTGGCCTCCGGCGTGGCGCCGCGGGAGCTGGCGCGGCACTTCGACTCGGTCTCCGTCTGCTTCAGCAAGGGCCTCGGTGCGCCGGTGGGCTCCATGCTGGTGGGCTCGCGGGAGCTGATCAAGCGCGCGCGGCGCGTGCGCAAGATGGTGGGCGGCGGCATGCGGCAGGTCGGCGTGCTGGCCGCGGCGGTGGACCACGCGCTCACCCACCACGTGGAGCGGCTGGCCGACGACCACGCCCTGGCCGCGCGGCTGGCGCACGGGCTCTCCGGCCTGCCGGGGCTGCGGGTGAAGATGCCGCAGACCAACATCGTGTTCGTGGACGTGGAAGGCGGCCGCGGCGAGGCGCTGCTGGAGCACCTGCGCTCGCGCGGCGTGCTGGCCACGGGGCTGATCGGCCTGCGCTTCGTCACCCACCTCGACGTGGACGCGGCCGGCGTGGACCGCGCAATTGCCGCCGCGCGCGAGTTCTGCGAACGCACCTGACGGCACACAACAACTGACTTCCTGGAGGCTGGCCCATGCCCATCACCGACACCGAGGCGCTGACCCGCGTCATCGAGCACCGCGAGATCTTCCACGACGAGATGCTGGCCCTCATGCGCCGCATCATGAGCGGCGAGATGAGCGCGCCCATGATGGCCGCGCTGCTCACCGGCCTGCGCGTGAAGAAGGAAACCATTGGCGAGATCACCGCCGCGGCGCAGGTGATGCGCGAGTTCTCCACCAAGGTGCCGGTGGCCAACCGCGAGCACCTGGTGGACATCGTGGGCACGGGCGGCGACGGGGCGCACACCTTCAACATCTCCACCTGCACCATGTTCGTGGTCGCGGCGGCGGGCGGCCGGGTCTCCAAGCACGGCGGTCGCAGCGTCTCCAGCAAGAGCGGCAGCGCCGACGTGCTCGAAGCCCTGGGCGTGCGTCTGGACCTGGCGCCGGCGCAGATCTCGCGCTGCATCGAGCAGGTCGGCATCGGCTTCATGTTCGCGCCGAACCACCACCCGGCCATGAAGAACGTGGCGCCGGTGCGCCGGGAGTTGGGCGTTCGCACCATCTTCAACATCCTTGGGCCGCTGACCAACCCGGCCGACGCGCCCAACATCCTCATGGGCGTGTTCCACCCGGACCTGGTCGGCATCCAGGTGCGCGCGCTGCAGCGCTTGGGCGCGAAGCACGCCATGGTGGTGTACGGCCGCGACGGCATGGACGAGGTGTCGCTGGGCGGCGCGACGCTGGTGGGCGAGTACCGCGACGGCGGCATCGAGGAGTACGAGATCCATCCCGAGGACTTCGGCTTCTCCATGGCCAGCAATCGGGCCCTGCGCGTGGAAACGCCGCAGCAGTCGCTGGAGATGCTGCGCGGCGTGCTGGACAACCGGGGCGGCGCGGCACGCGACATCGTGCTGCTCAACGCGGGCGTGGCGCTGTACGCGGCGGACGTGTCGGCCTCCATCGCCGAGGGCATCGAGAAGGCGCGCGAGGCGCTGGCCAGCGGCGCGGCCAAGGCCAAGATGGAAGCCTTCGTCGCTGCCACGCAACAAGCCGGGAGCGCGGCATGAGCGACATCCTGAACAAGATCGTTGCCGTCAAGCACGAGGAAGTGGCCGCGGCGCGCGCCGTGCGCCCGCTGGAAGCAGTGCGGCGCGAGGCTGAAGCCCTGGGCGGCCAGCGTGACTTCACCGGCGCGCTGCGCGCCAAAGTGGCGGCGGGGCGGGCGGCGGTGATCGCCGAGGTCAAGAAGGCCAGTCCGAGCAAGGGCGTGCTGCGCGAGAACTTCGCGCCGGCCGAGATCGCGGCCAGCTACGAGCGGCATGGCGCGGCCTGCCTGTCGGTGCTCACCGACGAGCGCTTCTTCCAGGGCCATGCCGACTACCTGCGCCAGGCGCGCGCGGCCTGCGCGCTGCCGGTGTTGCGCAAGGACTTCATGGTCGATGCCTACCAGGTGTTCGACGCGCGGGCCATGGGGGCGGATTGCATCCTGCTCATCGCCGCCTGCCTGGACGATGCGTTGATGGCCGATCTGGAGGCGCAGGCCCATGCGCTGGGCATGGCGGTGCTGGTGGAGGTGCACGACGGTGAAGAGCTGGACCGCGCGCTGAAGCTCAAGACGCCGCTGGTGGGCGTCAACAACCGCAATCTGCGCACCTTCGAGGTGTCGCTGGACGCGACGCTTGGGCTGCTGCCGCGCGTGCCGGCGGACCGGCTGCTGGTGACGGAGTCCGGCATCCTGGCGCCGGAGGACGTGCGGCGCATGCGCGGCGCGGACGTGCACGCCTTCCTCGTGGGCGAAGCCTTCATGCGCGCGCCGGACCCGGGCGCGGCGCTGCAGGCGCTGTTCGGCTGAGGCGGCGCTTTACTTTCCTGATCCGGATGCCGGCGCACGCCTTTGGGCGTGGGGCCGGCATTCGCTTTTTCGGGGCTCGCGATGCCGCGCCGGCCCATGTGGCGGCGTGGAGATGGGCCTCGCCATCCGGCGGCACGTCGTCGCCACCCCTAGGCTTGTGCCATGGACAACCAACAACTCAATCGACTGCAGCCGCCGCTGGAGGCGCAGCTGCATGGCATAGACCCGGGCTGGCAGCCGGTGGTGGATGCGTGGCTGGAATCGCTGCCGGGGCAGGCGCTGGTGGGCTTTGTCGATCAACGGCTGGCCGCGGGGGCGACCGTCTTTCCGGCGCGGCCGCTGCGGGCGCTGGAGCTCACGCCGCTGGCGCAGGTGCGCGTGGTGCTGCTGGGCCAGGACCCATACCACGGGGCGGGGCAGGCGGAGGGGCTGGCCTTCTCCGTGCCTGAAGGCGTGCCGCTGCCGCCCAGCCTGCGCAACGTCTACAAGGAGCTGCAGCGCGACCTGGGCGTCAAGCCGCCGCGCAACGGCCACTTGGTGGCCTGGGCGCAGCGCGGCGTGCTGCTGCTCAACACCACGCTGACGGTGGAGGAGGGCAAGCCGGCCAGCCATGCCAAGCGCGGCTGGGAGGCGCTCACGGATGCGCTCATCCGCGCGGCGGCGGCGGATGCGAATCCGAAAGTCTTCATGTTGTGGGGCGCGCATGCGCAGGCGAAGCGGCCGCTGATAGAGGCCGCGGGCGGTGACCACCTGGTGCTGGTGAGCAACCACCCCTCGCCGCTGGCGGCGACCAAGCCGCCGATCCCGTTCATGGGCAACGGGCACTTCGGCCAGGCCAGTGCCTTTCTGGCCGAGCGGGGGCGGCCTATCGACTGGCAGCTTTGAGCCGAAGAGGAGAGGGCGGCTACGGCGACGCCCGCGCCTTTTTCAAATTTTTCTTTGAAAAGGTTTGCATCCCCCAAAAACCGGTGTTATAGTCTTGGTCTTGCCTCGGAGGGGTGCCCGAGTGGCTAAAGGGGGCAGACTGTAAATCTGTTGGCTTACGCCTACGCTGGTTCGAATCCAGCCTCCTCCACCAAGGCAAACACACAAGGCTGCATTGCGACTCGCTGGCGCAATGCGGCAAGGCTCGGCGGGTCTGCTGCAGTTCGAAGTTGAGACTGCAGTGGGGCCGCTGGTCCGGCTCCTAAGCGGGAGTAGTTCAATGGTAGAACCCCAGCCTTCCAAGCTGATGACGCGGGTTCGATTCCCGTCTCCCGCTCCAGCGATCACGCCTCGGCAGTGGTGTGGGCTCAGTCAAAGAGTCTAGACCTGTGCCGATGCCCATGTGGCTCAGTGGTAGAGCACTCCCTTGGTAAGGGAGAGGTCGCGCGTTCGATCCGCGCCATGGGCACCACCTAACAGTGACACTTGTTTGATCGCCAGGAGAGCTGAGCATGGCAAAGGGTAAGTTCGAGCGGACCAAGCCGCACGTCAACGTGGGCACGATCGGCCACGTGGACCATGGCAAGACCACGCTGACGGCGGCGATCACGACCATCCTGTCGGCCAAGTTCGGCGGCGAGGCCAAGGCGTACGACCAGATCGACGCGGCTCCCGAAGAAAAGGCCCGCGGCATCACCATCAACACCGCGCACGTCGAGTACGAGACGGCCAACCGCCACTACGCGCACGTTGACTGCCCCGGCCACGCCGACTACGTGAAGAACATGATCACGGGCGCGGCGCAGATGGACGGCGCCATCCTGGTGTGCTCGGCCGCTGACGGCCCGATGCCCCAGACGCGCGAGCACATCCTGCTGGCCCGCCAGGTGGGCGTGCCCTACATCATCGTCTTCCTGAACAAGTGCGACATGGTCGACGACGCCGAGCTGCTGGAGCTCGTCGAGATGGAAGTGCGCGAGCTGCTGTCCAAGTACGACTTCCCCGGCGACGACACCCCGATCGTCAAGGGCTCGGCCAAGCTGGCCCTGGAAGGCGACAAGGGCGAGCTGGGCGAGCAGGCCATCCTGGCCCTGGCCGACGCGCTGGACAGCTACATCCCGACGCCTGAGCGCGCCGTGGACGGCACCTTCCTGATGCCCGTGGAAGACGTGTTCTCGATCTCCGGCCGCGGTACCGTGGTCACGGGTCGCGTCGAGCGCGGCGTGGTCAAGGTCGGCGAGGAAATCGAGATCGTGGGCATCCGCGCCACGCAAAAGACGACCTGCACCGGCGTGGAAATGTTCCGCAAGCTGCTGGACCAAGGTCAAGCCGGCGACAACGTGGGCATCCTGCTGCGCGGTACCAAGCGTGAAGACGTCGAGCGCGGCCAAGTGCTGTGCAAGCCCGGCTCGATCAAGCCGCACACGCACTTCACCGCCGAGGTGTACGTGCTGTCCAAGGACGAAGGCGGCCGCCACACGCCGTTCTTCAACAACTACCGTCCCCAGTTCTACTTCCGCACCACGGACGTGACCGGCGCGGTGGAGCTGCCCAAGGACAAGGAAATGGTGATGCCTGGCGACAACGTCTCCATCACCGTGAAGCTGATCGCTCCGATCGCCATGGAAGAAGGTCTGCGCTTCGCTATCCGTGAAGGCGGCCGCACCGTCGGCGCCGGCGTCGTGGCCAAGATCATCGAGTAATTTCGGCGACTAGCTGAATCAAAGAAAAGGCCGCAGGGGTATAGCTCAATTGGCAGAGCGTCGGTCTCCAAAACCGAAGGTTGGGGGTTCGATTCCCTCTGCCCCTGCCACCCGGTCCTGATCTGAAGTCGGGCCGGAACGAGCGGCCAAACAGCAGCCCGCACGGGAACCAGTTGCCCGGCGGGCTTTGCTGCTGATGGGTGCTTTCGGGCATCCGGCGAAACGAATCCCATGACTCCCAACCCCCAAGTCGAAACCGTTGCTTCCGGCGCGGACAAGGCCCGGCTCGCAGGTGCGTTGGCCCTGGTGGTCGCTGGCGTCGCCGCGTTCTACCTGCTGGGCGCGCAGTCGCTGTGGGTGCGCGTGGCCGCTCTGCTGGTGTTGCTGGCGGCGGCCGTGGCCACGTTCTTCACGGCCGAGGCCGGCAAGCGCCTGATCGCTTTTGGCCGCGATGCCGTGCGCGAGGTCAAGAAGGTTGTGTGGCCTACGCGCAAGGAAGCGATGCAAATGACGGGCTACGTCTTTGCCTTCGTCCTCGTGATGGCCTTGTTCCTGTGGCTCACTGACAAGACGCTGGAATGGGTTTTGTACGACCTGGTCCTGGGTTGGAAGTAAAGGAAGGCTGGCAATGAGCGAACAAGTCGCAAGTCAGGACGGCGCTGCACCCGCCCCGTCCCCGATGCGCTGGTACGTCGTCCATGCCTACTCCGGCATGGAGAAGGCCGTGGAGCGCAATCTGCGCGAGCGCATCGATCGCGCGGGCATGCAAAGCAAGTTCGGTCGCATCCTGGTGCCGACCGAAGAGGTGGTGGAGCTTAAGAACGGCAAAAAGGCCGTCACCGAGCGCCGTTTCTTCCCCGGCTACGTGCTGGTGGAGATGCTGATGGACGATGAGTCCTGGCACCTCGTCAAGCACACCAGCAAGGTCACGGGATTCGTCGGCGGCGCCAAGAACCGCCCGGCGCCCATCTCCGAGGCCGAGGTGATGAAGATCGTCAACCAGATGCAGGAAGGCATCGAAAAGCCCCGGCCCAAGGTCGAGTGGCAGGTGGGCGAGATGGTGCGGGTCAAGGAAGGCCCGTTCACCGACTTCAACGGCGCGGTCGAGGAAGTCAACTACGAGAAGTCCAAGGTGCGCGTGTCGGTCACGATTTTCGGCCGTGCTACCCCAGTGGAACTGGACTTCTCGCAGGTCGAGAAGGTTTAACAAGTCCGGCCGCATGGCGGCGCCCCTGGCGGGCGGCGGTGTGCGGCAGGCGCTTGGCGCGTGTTCTTGATGCGTGCCAGGTCGGCAAGCCCAGGGCTTGCCCGTGGCAGCCGGCAACGTCAGGCCGGCATGAGGAGCGGCAGGTAACCAACCCTGCCGCGTTCGACTCGACAACCCAGGCTTGGCCGCCCGGGTTGCACTGGAGAAAGACATGGCCAAGAAAATCGTCGGCTTGATCAAGCTTCAAGTCCCGGCCGGCAAGGCGAACCCCTCGCCCCCGATCGGTCCCGCCCTGGGCCAGCGCGGCCTGAACATCATGGAGTTCTGCAAGGCGTTCAACGCCCAGACGCAGAGCTACGAGCCGGGCCTGGTGCTGCCGGTGGTGATCACCGCCTTCGCTGACAAGTCCTTCACCTTCCAGATCAAGTCCCCGCCCGCTGGCGTGCTGATCAAGAAGGCCATCAAGCTGGAGAAGGGTTCCGCCCGTCCGCACCTGGAGAAGGTCGGCAAGCTGACCCGCGCCCAGCTGGAAGACATCGCCAAGGCCAAGATGAAGGACCTCAACGCCGCTGACCTCGACGGCGCCGTCCGCATCATCGCCGGTACGGCCCGCTCCATGGGCGTGCTGGTTGAAGGAGTCTGAACATGGCCAAGCTGACCAAAAAAGCCAAGGCCCAGCAGGGCAAGGTTGACAGCCTCAAGCTGTACCCGATCAACGACGCGCTGGCCCTGGTGAAGGAATGCGCGACCGCCAAGTTTGACGAAGCCATCGACGTGGCCGTGCAACTGGGCGTGGACGCGAAGAAGTCGGACCAAGTGGTGCGCGGCGCCGTCGTGATGCCCAACGGCACCGGCAAGACCAAGCGCGTGGCCGTGTTCGCCCAAGGCGCCAAGGCTGAAGAAGCCCGCGCCGCCGGCGCCGACATCGTCGGCATGGAAGATCTGGCCGAGCAGGTCAAGGCCGGCAACCTGAACTTCGACGTCGTGATCGCTTCGCCCGACACGATGCGCGTGGTCGGTACGCTGGGTCAGATCCTGGGCCCGCGCGGCCTGATGCCGAACCCCAAGGTCGGCACCGTCACCCCCGATGTCGCCACCGCGGTGCGCAACGCCAAGGCGGGCCAGGTGCAGTTCCGCGTGGACAAGAACGGCATCATCCACGGCACCATCGGCCGTCGCTCGTTCGACTCCGACAAGCTCGTGGGCAACCTGGCCGCGCTGCTGGAAGCCCTGAACAAGTCCAAGCCGGCGTCGAGCAAGGGCGTGTACCTACGCAAGGTCGCCGTGTCCTCGACCATGGGTGTTGGCGTGCGGGTGGAAGTCGCTTCCATCACCGCTCAAGCCCAGGCTTGATGTGAACACTGCCCCGGCGCGCGAGTCTGGCGCGCCGGGGCTTAAAGAATTGGTGGGCCGTGCCGGGATTCGTCCGGGCACGGGTCATCCAAGACCGCTGGTGGCGTCCCGCAGGGGGCGCCGTAATGGAGGGCCAGTCCCGAAGCCAGCGCAGATGGCGCACCCGCTGTGAAAGTTGTCCCGCAAGGGGTTCCTGGAGCAGCAAGGTCGCTGAACGTGGTGCCCGCTTCCGGAGGAGCCGCAAGGTTTGCCGGCGCGGGCGTTTTGTGAGGAGTAGACCTTGAGTCTCAATCGCAACGAGAAGGCAGCCGTCGTCAGCGACGTGGCAGCGCAAGCCGCCAAATCGCAGACCCTGGCGCTGGCCGAGTACCGTGGCCTCACCGTCGAAAGCCTGAACAAGCTCCGCGTGACCGCGCGTGCGCAAGGCGTGTACCTTCACGTGCTGAAGAACACGCTGGCCCGCCGTGCCGTTGCCGGCACGCCGTTCGAGGTCGCGTCGGAGAGCATGGTCGGCCCGCTGATCTACGGCTTTTCCGAAGACGCCGTCGCCGCGGCCAAAGTCATCGCTGACTTTGCCAAGGGCAACGACAAGCTGGTCATCAAGGCCGGTGCGTACGCCGGCAAGGCTCTGGACGCTGAGGGCGTCAAGGCTCTGGCGTCCATCCCCAGCAAGGAAGTCCTGCTGTCGCAGTTGGCTGGCCTGCTGAAGGCGCCGATCCAGCGTACTGCTGCCGTGCTGGCCGCTCTGGCCGAGAAGCGTGGCGGTGGCGCCGAAGCCCCCGCCGCCGAGGCCGAGGCCGCCGCGGCCTGAGCCCAAACGTTTTCACTGAATCACTGAATCGAGGAATCCCAAATGGCATTCGACAAAGACGCCTTCCTGACCGCCCTGGACAGCATGTCCGTGATGGAACTCAATGACCTGGTCAAGGCCATTGAAGAGAAGTTCGGCGTGTCCGCCGCTTCCATGGCTGCGCCGGCCGCCGGTGGCGCTGGTGGCGCCGCCGCCCCGGTCGAAGAGAAGACCGAATTCAACGTCGTGCTGCTGGAAGCCGGCGCTAACAAGGTTTCCGTCATCAAGGCCGTGCGCGAACTGACGGGCCTGGGTCTGAAGGAAGCCAAGGACCTGGTGGACGGCGCTCCGAAGAACGTCAAGGAAGCCATCGCCAAGGCCGACGCCGAAGCCGCTGTTAAGAAGCTGGTGGAAGCCGGCGCCAAGGCCGAACTCAAGTAATTCACTTGACCCTTGGGGGCTGGCGGCTGAATTTAAGGCCGCCAGCCTTTTGCTCTTCAGGACGTTACAGTCTTGGGCTCTGATTTCAGGGCGAGAACAGCCGGAAATGGCCGCATGCGGCTTTTTCCGAGTGTTCTCTGATCCGACTGCAGGGAACGGGTTTGGTCGGGCTCCGGTGCAACGCCGGGGTTGTCCGCCAGCGGTTGGTAGTGGCCAGCCACCAAGCTCCGGACGCAACGTCCGAGTAGGCCAGTCGCCGACGAGTGCGCGCTACCAGGGCCCGGGGCGCGTGTTCTCGACACGGAGCATATATGGCGCAAGTTTCCCCCACGTACAGCTACACCGAGCGTAAGCGCATCCGCAAAAGCTTCGGCAAGCGTGAGAGTGTTCTCAACGTCCCCTACCTGCTGACGATGCAGCGGGAGTCCTACGTCGCCTTCCTGCAGAAGGACGTTCCGCCGCAAAAGCGTAAGCCCGAGGGCTTGCAGGCCGCTTTCCTCTCCGCCTTCCCGATCGTGTCGCACAACGGGTACGTGGAGATGAAGTTCATTGAGTACAACATCGCCAAGCCGGCCTTCGACACGCGCGAGTGTCAGCAGCGTGGCCTGACCTATGCCGCCGCCGTGCGCGCGCGGCTGCAGATGATCATCTACGACCGTGAGAGCCCGCAGGCCAAGACGGTCAAAGAGATCAAGGAGCAAGAGGTCTACATGGGCGAAGTACCGCTCATGACGGACTACGGCTCCTTCATCATCAACGGCACCGAGCGCGTCATCGTCAGCCAGCTGCACCGCTCGCCCGGCGTGTTCTTCGAACACGACAAGGGCAAGACGCACAGCTCGGGCAAGCTGCTGTTCTCCGCCCGCATCATTCCTTACCGCGGCTCGTGGCTGGACTTCGAATTCGACCCGAAGGACATCCTCTACTTCCGCGTTGACCGTCGCCGCAAGATGCCGGTGACGATTCTGCTCAAGGCCATCGGCCTGAACCCCGAGCAGATCCTGGCCAACTTCTTCGACTTCGACAACTTCCGTCTCATGGACACCGGCGCGCAGCTGGAGTTCGTGGCCGACCGTCTGAAGGGCGAAATCGCGCGCTTCGACATCACGGACAAGAACGGCACCGTCATCGTCGAGAAGGACAAGCGCATCACCGCGCGCCACGTGCGCACGCTGGAGCAAAGCGGCACGACCTTCATCAGCGTGCCCGAGGACTTCGTGGTGGGCCGCGTCGTCGCCCGCAACATGGTCGATCCGGACACCGGCGAGATCGTGGCCAAGGCCAACGACGAGATCACCGAGAGCCTGCTCAAGAAGCTGCGCGCCGCGGGCATCCGCGACCTGCAGGCGCTCTACACCAACGAGCTCGACGAAGGCGCCTACATCAGCCAGACGCTGGCTTCCGACGAGACGGCCGACCAGCTCGCCGCCCGCGTGGCCATCTACCGCATGATGCGCCCCGGCGAGCCGCCGACGGAAGACGCGGTCGAGGCCCTGTTCAACCGCCTGTTCTACAGCGGCGACACCTATGACCTGTCGCGCGTGGGCCGCATGAAGTTCAACGCCCGCGTGGGCCGCGACGTGGCCGAAGGCGACATGACGCTGTCTAACGAGGACATCCTCGACGTGGTCAAGATCCTCGTCGAGCTGCGCAACGGCCGTGGCGAAGTGGACGACATCGACCACCTGGGCAACCGCCGCGTGCGCTGCGTGGGCGAGCTGGCCGAGAACCAGTACCGCTCGGGCCTGGCGCGCATCGAGAAGGCCGTGAAGGAGCGTCTGGGCCAGGCCGAGACCGAGGCCCTGATGCCGCACGACCTGATCAACTCCAAGCCGATTTCCGCGGCGCTCAAGGAGTTCTTCGGCGCGTCGCAGCTGTCGCAGTTCATGGACCAGACCAACCCCCTGTCGGAGATCACGCACAAGCGCCGCGTCTCCGCCCTGGGCCCGGGTGGTCTGACCCGCGAGCGTGCCGGCTTCGAGGTGCGCGACGTGCACCCGACCCACTACGGCCGCGTGTGCCCGATCGAAACGCCTGAAGGTCCGAACATTGGCCTGATCAACTCGCTGGCCCTGTACGCGCAGCTCAACGAGTACGGCTTCCTGGAGACGCCGTACCGTCGCGTGGAAAACGGCCACGTCACCGACCAGATCGATTACCTGTCCGCCATCCAGGAAGGCAAGTACGTCATCGCCCAAGCCAATGCGACCCTGGACGAGAACGGCGCGCTG
The DNA here is from genome assembly GCF_034427735.1 of Azohydromonas lata. NCBI lineage: Bacteria > Pseudomonadati > Pseudomonadota > Betaproteobacteria > Burkholderiales > Sphaerotilaceae > Azohydromonas > Azohydromonas lata. The sequence goes on along the minus strand of NZ_JAXOJX010000036.1, from coordinate 54,716 downwards.
GTGGACGAGCTGGTGTCGGCCCGCGAGAAGGGCGAATCCGTGCTGCTGTCGCCTGAGCGCGTGCAGTACATGGACGTGGCGCCAGCGCAGATCGTGTCCGTGGCGGCCTCGCTCGTGCCCTTCCTGGAGCACGACGACGCGAACCGCGCACTGATGGGCGCCAACATGCAACGCCAGGCCGTGCCCACGCTGCGCCCGGAAAAGGCCTTCGTCGGCACGGGCGTCGAGCGCGTGGCGGCCAAGGACTCCGGCACCGTGGTGGCTGCCCGCCGCGGCGGCGTAGTGGACTACATCGATTCCAACCGCATCGTGATTCGCGTCAACGACGACGAAACGGTGGCCGGTGAAGTCGGTGTGGACATCTACAACCTCATCAAGTACCAGCGTTCCAACCAGAACACGAACATTCACCAGCGTCCCATCGTCAAGCGTGGCGACAAGGTCTCGGCCGAGGACATCATCGCTGACGGTGCCTCCACCGACATCGGCGAACTCGCGCTGGGCCAGAACATGCTGGTCGCGTTCATGCCCTGGAACGGCTACAACTTCGAGGACTCGATCCTGATCTCGGAGCGTGTGGTCGCCGAGGACCGCTACACCTCGATCCACATCGAGGAGCTGGTGGTGATGGCCCGCGATACCAAGCTGGGCTCCGAGGAAATCACGCGCGACATTCCCAACCTGTCCGAGCAGCAGCTGGCTCGCCTGGACGAGTCGGGCATCGTCTACATCGGCGCCGAAGTCGGCCCGGGCGACGTGCTGGTGGGCAAGGTCACGCCCAAGGGCGAGACCACGCTGACGCCGGAAGAGAAGCTGCTGCGCGCCATCTTCGGCGAGAAGGCTTCGGACGTGAAGGACACGTCGCTGCGCGTGGACCAGGGCACCAGCGGCACCGTCATCGACGTGCAGGTGTTCACCCGCGAGGGCATCCAGCGCGACAAGCGCGCCCAGCAGATCATCGACGACGAGCTCAAGCGCTTCCGCCTGGACCTCAACGACCAGCTGCGCATCGTCGAGGCCGACGCCTTCGACCGTATCGAGAAGCTGCTGGTGGGCCGCGTGGCCAATGGCGGCCCGCAGAAGATCGCCAAGGGCACCGTGCTGAGCAAGGAGTACCTCTCCGGCGTGGAGAAGTACCACTGGTTCGACATCCGTCCGGCCGAGGAAGAGATCGCCAACCAGCTTGAGTCCATCAAGAACTCGCTGGAGCAGACGCGCCACAGCTTCGACCTCGCGTTCGAAGAAAAGCGCAAGAAGCTCACGCAGGGCGACGAGTTGCCCGCGGGCGTGCTCAAGATGGTCAAGGTGTACCTGGCCGTCAAGCGCCGCCTGCAGCCTGGCGACAAGATGGCCGGCCGTCACGGCAACAAGGGCGTGGTGTCCAAGATCGTTCCGATCGAGGACATGCCCTACATGGCCGACGGCACGCCTGCCGACATTGTGCTCAACCCGCTAGGCGTGCCTTCGCGCATGAACGTGGGCCAGGTGCTGGAAGTGCACCTGGGCTGGGCCGGCAAGGGCCTGGGCCAGCGCATCGGCGACATGCTGCAACAGCAGGCCAAGGTGGCTGAGCTGCGCCAGCTCCTGGACGAGCTCTACAACCAGTCCGGCGGCAAGACCGAGAAGCTCGACCACCTGAGCGACGACGAGATCGTGGAGATGGCCCAAAACCTCTCCAAGGGTGTCCCGTTCGCCACGCCGGTGTTCGACGGTGCCAAGGAAGAAGAGATCCGCGGCATGCTGCGCCTGGCCTATCCGGACGACATCGCTGAGCGCAAGGGCCTCACGGCCACCCGCACGCAGGCCTACCTGTGCGATGGCCGTACCGGCGAGCAGTTCGAGCGCCCGGTGACCGTGGGCTACATGCACGTGCTGAAACTGCACCACCTGGTGGACGACAAGATGCACGCGCGCTCCACTGGCCCGTACTCGCTGGTGACGCAGCAACCGCTGGGCGGCAAGGCCCAGTTCGGCGGCCAGCGCTTCGGTGAGATGGAAGTGTGGGCGCTGGAAGCCTACGGCGCGAGCTACGTGCTGCAGGAGATGCTGACCGTGAAGTCCGATGACGTGAACGGCCGCACCAAGGTCTACGAAAACATCGTCAAGGGCGAGCACTCCATCGAAGCGGGCATGCCCGAGTCGTTCAACGTGCTGGTCAAGGAAATCCGTTCGCTCGGCATCGATATCGAGCTCGAGCGCAACTAAGGAACGGACAAGGAGTTAGGCATGAAGGGACTTTTAGACCTTTTCAAGCAGTTCACCCCGGATGAACACTTTGATGCGATCAAGATCGGGCTGGCGTCGCCCGAGAAGATCCGCTCATGGTCGTTCGGCGAGGTGAAGAAGCCCGAGACCATCAACTACCGCACCTTCAAGCCGGAGCGTGACGGCCTGTTCTGCGCCAAGATCTTTGGCCCGATCAAGGACTACGAGTGCTTGTGCGGCAAGTACAAGCGCCTGAAGCACCGCGGCGTCATCTGCGAGAAGTGTGGCGTCGAGGTCACGCAGACCAAGGTGCGCCGCGACCGCATGGGTCACATCGACCTGGCCGCGCCCTGCGCCCACATCTGGTTCCTGAAGTCGCTGCCGTCGCGTCTGGGCCTGGTGCTGGACATGACGCTGCGCGACATCGAGCGCGTGCTGTACTTCGAAGCCTATGTGGTCGTGGACCCGGGCATGACCCCGCTGAAGAAGTTCTCCATCCTGTCGGAGGACCAGTACGAGGTCGAGCGCGACAAGCACGGTGACGAGTTCATCGCGCTCATGGGCGCCGAAGGCATCAAGCAGCTGCTCGAGGAGATGGACCTCGACGTCGAGATCGAGAAGCTGCGTGGCGACATGACCGGCTCCGAGCTCAAGGTCAAGAAGAACTCCAAGCGCCTGAAGGTCATGGAGGCCTTCAAGAAGTCGGGCATCAAGCCCAACTGGATGGTGCTGGACGTGCTGCCCGTGCTGCCGCCGGACCTGCGTCCGCTGGTGCCGCTGGACGGCGGCCGCTTCGCGACCTCCGACCTCAACGACCTCTACCGTCGCGTCATCAACCGCAACAACCGCCTGGCACGCCTGCTGGAGCTCAAGGCGCCCGAGATCATCGTGCGCAACGAGAAGCGCATGCTGCAGGAGGCAGTGGACTCGCTGCTGGACAACGGCCGCCGCGGCAAGGCGATGACGGGCGCCAACAAGCGCGCCCTGAAGTCGCTGGCCGACATGATCAAGGGCAAGAGCGGCCGCTTCCGCCAGAACCTGCTGGGCAAGCGCGTCGACTACTCCGGCCGTTCGGTCATCACCGTGGGCCCGACGCTCAAGCTGCACCAGTGCGGCCTGCCCAAGCTGATGGCGCTGGAGCTGTTCAAGCCGTTCATCTTCTCGCGCCTGGAGGCGATGGGCATCGCCACCACCATCAAGGCGGCGAAGAAGGAAGTCGAATCCGGCACGCCGGTGGTGTGGGACATCCTCGAAGAGGTGATCAAAGAGCATCCGGTGATGCTCAACCGCGCTCCCACGCTGCACCGCCTGGGCATCCAGGCCTTCGAGCCGGTGCTGATTGAAGGCAAGGCCATCCAGCTGCACCCGCTGGTGTGCGCGGCGTTCAACGCCGACTTCGACGGCGACCAGATGGCCGTGCACGTGCCGCTGTCCATCGAAGCGCAGATGGAAGCCCGCACCCTGATGCTGGCCTCCAACAACGTGCTGTTCCCGGCCAACGGCGAGCCCTCCATCGTCCCGTCGCAAGACGTGGTGCTTGGCCTTTACTACGCCACCCGCGAGCGCACCAACGCCCGCGGCGAAGGCCTGATCTTCTCCGACGTGCCTGAAGTGCAGCGCGCGCTGGACAACGGCGTGGTGGAAGTCACCGCCAAGATCAGCGTTCGCCTGACCGAGTGGACCAAGGACAAGGACACGGGCGAGCTCTCCTGCGAGACCAAGCTCGTGGACACGACCGTGGGCCGCGCGCTGCTGTCGGAAATCCTGCCCAAGGGCCTGCCTTTCAGCGTCATGAACAAGGCGCTGAAGAAGAAGGAAATCTCGCGCTTGATCAACGTGTCCTTCCGCAAGTGCGGCCTCAAGGACACGGTGGTCTTCGCCGACAAGCTGCTGCAGTCGGGCTTCCGTCTGGCCACGCGCGCGGGCATCTCCATCGCCATCGACGACATGCTGGTCCCGCGGGAAAAGCATGGCCTGATCGAGCGTGCGGAGAGGGAAGTCAAGGAGATCGAGCAGCAGTACGTCTCGGGTCTCGTGACCGCCGGCGAGCGCTACAACAAGGTCGTGGACATCTGGGGCAAGACCGGCGACGAAGTCGGCAAGGTCATGATGAGCCAGCTGGCCAAGCAGAAGGTCAAGGACCGCCACGGCAACGAGGTGGACCAGGAGTCGTTCAACTCCATCTACATGATGGCCGACTCCGGCGCGCGGGGTTCCGCCGCCCAGATCCGACAGCTCGCGGGCATGCGCGGCCTGATGGCCAAGCCGGACGGCTCGATCATTGAAACGCCCATTACCGCGAACTTCCGCGAAGGCCTCAACGTTCTGCAGTACTTCATCTCCACCCACGGTGCACGTAAGGGCCTGGCGGACACGGCGCTCAAGACCGCCAACTCCGGCTACCTGACGCGCCGCCTGGTGGACGTGACGCAGGACCTGGTGGTCACCGAAGACGATTGCACCACCGAGAACGGCATCGCCATGCGCGCGCTGGTCGAAGGCGGTGAAGTCATCGAATCGCTGCGCGACCGCATCCTGGGCCGCGTCACCGCCATCGAGGTGCTGCACCCCGAGACGCAGGAAATCATCGTTCCGGCCGGCACCATGCTGGACGAGGACACGATGGACGCCATCGAAGCCGCCGGTGCCGACGAGGTGAAGGTGCGCACGCCGCTGACCTGCGGCACGCGCTTCGGCCTGTGCGCCAAGTGTTACGGCCGCGACCTGGGCCGTGGCGGCCTGGTCAACACCGGTGAGGCCGTGGGCGTGATCGCCGCGCAGTCCATCGGCGAGCCCGGCACGCAGCTGACCATGCGTACCTTCCACATCGGTGGCGCGGCATCGCGCGCCGCGGTGGCCTCCAGCGTGGAAGCCAAGTCGGACGGCCTCATCGGCTTCAACCCGACCATGCGCTACGTGACCAACGGCAAGGGCGAGCTGGTGGTGATTTCGCGTTCCGGCGAAATCGTCATCTCCGACCAGCACGGCCGCGAGCGCGAGCGCCACAAGGTGCCTTACGGCGCGACGCTGAACGTCAAGGCGGACCAGGCCATCAAGGCCGGCACCGTGCTGGCCAACTGGGACCCGCTGACCCGACCCATCATCACGGAATTCGCCGGCAAGGCGCGTTTCGAGAACGTCGAGGAGGGCGTGACGGTCGCCAAGCAGGTGGACGAGGTCACGGGCCTGTCCACGCTGGTGGTGATCGACCCCAAGCGCCGCGGTGCCGCCAAGGTGGTGCGTCCGCAGGTCAAGCTGCTCGACGCCGCAGGCCAGGAAGTCAAGATCCCCGGCACCGACCACTCGGTGACCATCGGCTTCCAGGTCGGCGCTCTGATCCAGGTGCGCGACGGCCAGGACCTCGCCCCCGGCGAAGTGCTGGCGCGTATCCCGGTGGAAGGCCAGAAGACCCGCGACATTACCGGCGGTCTGCCGCGTGTGGCCGAGCTCTTCGAAGCCCGCTCGCCCAAGGACAAGGGCATCCTGGCCGAGATCACCGGCACGGTGTCCTTCGGCAAGGAGACCAAGGGCAAGGTGCGCCTGCAGATCACCGACCCGGACGGCAAGGTCTACGAGGAACTGGTCCCCAAGGACAAGAACATCCTCGTGCACGAAGGCCAGGTGGTGAACAAGGGCGAATCCATCGTTGACGGTCCGGCCGATCCGCAGGACATCCTGCGCCTGCTGGGTGTCGAGGAACTGGCGCGCTACATCGTCGACGAGGTGCAGGACGTCTACCGTCTGCAGGGCGTGAAGATCAACGACAAGCACATCGAGGTGATCGTTCGCCAGATGCTGCGCCGCGTGCAGATCGTCAACCCGGGCGAAAGCACCTACATCGCCGGCGAGCAGGTCGAGCGCTCGGAGCTGCTGGACACCAACGACAGACTGCGTGGCGAGGGCAAGGTCATCGCGACCTATTCCGACGTGCTGCTGGGCATCACCAAGGCCTCGCTGTCCACCGACTCGTTCATCTCCGCCGCCTCCTTCCAGGAGACGACGCGCGTGCTGACCGAGGCGGCCATCATGGGCAAGCGCGACGAGCTGCGCGGTCTCAAGGAGAACGTCATCGTCGGCCGCCTGATCCCTGCCGGCACCGGCATGGCCTTCCACCAGGCCCGCAAGGCCAAGGAAGACCTGGACGAGAACGAGCGCCGCGCCATCGCCATGCAGGAGGCCCAGGAAATGGCCGCAATGCAACTGGCCAACGTGGAGGAGGACGAAACCCCCGCCACGCCGTCCAGCGAAGGCCAGGGCTGATTCGCGTCACCCAGACTGCTGCCCGCCCCGGGCGGGCAGCATCACGAAAGGCGGCTTAAGCCGCCTTTTTTATTGCCCGCGCGGCACGCGGAGAAAGGGGCAGGCCAACGGGGCGTCGCCCGGTGTCCACTGTGCAGGCGTAATGATGAGCAGCCCGCGTTCGCGAGCGCGCTTGCGCAGCTTCAGCACGGCACGGTCGCGGCTCACCAACCAGCGTGCGCCATGGGCCAGGGCCAACGCCAGGAATTTCTGGTCATCGCTGTCGGTGCAGCGCAGGCCAGGAGGCGAGGGCGTGTCGGCGGGCTGCTCCATCGGGCGGGCCAGCGCGTCCCACGTCAGCCACAGCGGCTGCGTGTCCACCTGCGGGCGGCTGCGCAGGCCGCGGGCAAGCACATGCTCCAGCTCGCCGCGCAAGGCGCCGGAGACTATCCAGCGGCAGTGGCCGGCAGCAATCGCCTCGCCCAACGGCCGCATGGCAGCGTCACTGAACAGCAGCCAGTCCAGCACGGCGTTGCTGTCCAACACCACGGATGGACACGGCTCCGGCGCGGCAGACGGTGAAGGCGCGCCGGCGGCGCAAGAAGAATTGGTGTCGGACATGCAGCAGAGAAGACAGGGACGGGCGGAGAGTGGGCGGGCGAGGATTGACCCCGCTTGACACGGGCTTGGCCTCGTGCAAGGCCGGGGCTTGTGGACAACTTGCACCTGTTCGCGGGGCCGGACTATAATCGCCGGCTTTTCGGCAGATCCTGCTGCGCTCTTTGTCGGGCGGCTCACCGCAAGTGCCTTGCGGCTTCGGGCCCGTCTCCAGAACTTGGAGTGCTCGGCCTCTTCCGGAAGAACAAGACGCCACTGTCCGCTGCGGCAGCCGCTCAAGGCCTGACGCGGCGGGCACGTGGCGCAGGTGTGACTTCAAACGGGAACAAGTCCTATGCCAACCATCAACCAACTCGTGCGCTTCGGTCGTGAGACCGAGGCCACGAAGTCCAAGTCGCCTGCCATGCAAGGCGGCCCCCAGCGCCGCGGCGTTTGCACCCGCGTGTACACCACGACCCCGAAGAAGCCGAACTCGGCTCTGCGTAAGGTCGCCAAGGTGCGCCTGACCAACGGCTTCGAGGTCATCTCCTACATCGGCGGCGAAGGCCACAACCTGCAAGAGCACTCGGTGGTGCTCGTGCGCGGCGGCCGTGTGAAGGACTTGCCGGGCGTGCGCTACCACATCGTGCGCGGCTCGCTGGACCTGCAAGGCGTCAAGGACCGCAAGCAGTCGCGCTCCAAGTACGGCGCGAAGCGGCCCAAGAAGTAATCACGGGTCGTCCATTGCCGGGATGGCGGTCAAGCCGACCGTTGCCGGGCGTGTCGCGGTTGTCCTGAGGTCCTGACTGGACCGGGCGGCCGAGTAAGTGGAGTGCCGATGCATCGGTCTCCGCGGCAGGCAGCAAGCAGTCAACACAGCGCCTGCCAGCTGAAGTCAAAGGAATAGAAATGCCACGTCGTCGCGAAGTACCCAAGCGCGAAATCCTGCCGGATCCGAAGTTCGGTTCGGTGGACCTGTCCAAGTTCATGAACGTCGTCATGGAGTCCGGCAAGAAGGCCGTGGCCGAGCGCATCATTTACGGCGCTCTGGAGCAAGTCGAGAAGAAGGCCGGCAAGGACCCGCTGGAGGTCTTCATGGTCGCGCTGAACAACGTCAAGCCGATGGTCGAGGTCAAGTCCCGCCGCGTCGGCGGTGCGAACTACCAAGTTCCCGTGGAAGTTCGCCCCGTGCGCCGCGTCGCGCTGGCCATGCGTTGGCTCAAGGATTCCGCGCGCAAGCGTGGCGAGAAGTCCATGGCCGCACGTCTGGCAAACGAACTGCTGGAAGCTAGCGAAGGCCGTGGCGGCGCCATGAAGAAGCGTGACGAAGTGCACCGCATGGCCGAAGCCAACAAGGCCTTCTCGCACTTCCGCTTCTAAACTCGTCTGTTCCGGCCGCCCTAGGGTTAGTACCAACCCGTGGGCGGCCCCTGTATTTGGAGTGACACCATGTCCCGCAAGACCCCCATCGAGCGCTACCGCAACATCGGTATCTCGGCGCACATCGATGCCGGCAAGACGACCACGACCGAGCGGATCCTGTTCTACACGGGCGTGAACCACAAGATCGGTGAAGTCCACGATGGCGCGGCCACCATGGACTGGATGGAGCAGGAGCAGGAGCGGGGCATCACGATCACCTCCGCTGCGACCACCTGCTTCTGGAAGGGCATGGACCTGTCCTACCCGGAGCACCGCTTCAACATCATCGACACCCCGGGCCACGTGGACTTCACCATCGAGGTGGAGCGTTCCATGCGCGTGCTCGACGGCGCCTGCATGGTGTACTGCGCCGTGGGTGGCGTGCAGCCGCAGTCCGAGACCGTCTGGCGCCAGGCCAACAAGTACAAGGTGCCCCGTCTTGCCTTCGTGAACAAGATGGACCGCACCGGCGCCAACTTCTTCAAGGTCTATGACCAGATGAAGACGCGCCTGAAGGCCAACCCCGTGCCCATCGTCGTGCCCATCGGCGCCGAAGAAAACTTCAAGGGCGTGGTGGACCTGCTCAAGATGAAGGCCATCATTTGGGATGAGGCCTCGCAGGGCATGAAGTTCGACTACGTCGACATCCCCGCCGATCTCGAGGCCGACTGCCAGAAGTGGCGCGAGAACATGATCGAGGCGGCCGCCGAGTCGTCCGAGGAACTGATGAACAAGTACCTCGAGACGGGCGAGCTGACCGAGGAAGAGATCAAGCTGGGCCTGCGCTCGCGCACCATCGCGACCGAAATCCAGCCCATGCTGTGCGGCACCGCGTTCAAGAACAAGGGCGTGCAGCGCATGCTGGACGCCGTCATCGACTTCCTGCCCTCGCCGGTGGACATCCCGCCTGTGTCCGGTACGGACGAGGACGACAAGGAAGTCACCCGCAAGGCTGACGACAGCGAGAAGTTCGCCGCGTTGGCGTTCAAGCTGATGACCGACCCCTACGTCGGCCAGCTGACCTTCGTGCGCGTGTACTCCGGCGTGCTGAAGTCCGGCGACACCGTCTACAACCCGATCAAGGGCAAGAAGGAGCGCATCGGCCGAATCCTGCAGATGCACGCCAACCAGCGTGAAGAGATCAAGGAAATTCTGGCCGGCGACATCGCCGCCTGCGTGGGCCTGAAGGAAGTCACCACGGGCGAAACCCTGTGCGACCCTGAAGCCATCGTCACGCTGGAAAAGATGGTCTTCCCCGAGCCCGTGATCGCGCAGGCCGTGGAGCCCAAGACCAAGGCTGACCAGGAGAAGATGGGCATCGCCCTGAGCCGCCTGGCTGCCGAAGACCCCTCGTTCCGCGTCAAGACGGACGAAGAGTCGGGCCAGACCATCATCTCCGGCATGGGCGAACTGCACCTGGAAATCATCGTCGACCGCATGAAGCGCGAGTTCGGTGTGGAGGCCAACGTCGGCAAGCCGCAAGTGGCCTACCGCGAGACCATCCGCAAGACCGCGGTGGATGTCGAAGGCAAGTTCGTGCGTCAGTCCGGCGGCAAGGGTCAGTACGGCCACGTCGTGCTGAAGGTCGAGCCGCAAGAGCCGGGCAAGGGCTACGAGTTCGTCGATGCCATCAAGGGCGGTGTGGTGCCGCGCGAGTTCATCCCGGCGGTGGCCAAGGGCATCGAGGACACGCTGCCCAACGGCGTGCTGGCCGGCTACCCCGTGGTGGACGTGAAGGTCACGCTGACCTTCGGCTCCTACCACGAAGTGGACTCGAACGAAAACGCGTTCAAGATGGCCGCGTCCATGGGCTTCAAGGAAGCCTGCCGCCGTGCCAGCCCGGTGATCCTGGAGCCGATGATGGCCGTCGAGGTGGAAACGCCCGAGGACTACGCCGGCTCCGTGATGGGCGACCTGTCGTCCCGTCGCGGCATGGTGCAGGGCATGGACGACATGGTCGGCGGCGGCAAGATCATCAAGGCGGAAGTTCCTCTGTCCGAGATGTTCGGCTACTCGACCACGCTGCGTTCGATGTCGCAGGGCCGCGCCACGTACACCATGGAGTTCAAGCACTACGCTGAAGCTCCGAAGAACGTGGCCGACGCCATCATCACCGCCCGCGGTAAGTAAAGCGGGACGGTGAGCGGGTGCGCCTCGTGGCGCACTCGTCACGTTTGCGCCCACGGCTTGAAGCCGTGGGCAAAGAATTCAAGCCGGTCTTCGGTAGGTGCACCGTCTGCTGCCAGTGGCAGGCGGCATCACGCATCGCCGCGAGACCTTAAACATGAGCACTGGCACTGCTCTTTGATCAGGAGAAAGCAATGGCAAAAGGTAAGTTCGAGCGGACCAAGCCGCACGTCAACGTGGGCACGATCGGCCACGTGGACCATGGCAAGACCACGCTGACGGCGGCGATCACGACCATCCTGTCGGCCAAGTTCGGCGGCGAGGCCAAGGCGTACGACCAGATCGACGCGGCTCCCGAAGAAAAGGCCCGCGGCATCACCATCAACACCGCGCACGTCGAGTACGAGACGGCCAACCGCCACTACGCGCACGTTGACTGCCCCGGCCACGCCGACTACGTGAAGAACATGATCACGGGCGCGGCGCAGATGGACGGCGCCATCCTGGTGTGCTCGGCCGCTGACGGCCCGATGCCCCAGACGCGCGAGCACATCCTGCTGGCCCGCCAGGTGGGCGTGCCCTACATCATCGTCTTCCTGAACAAGTGCGACATGGTCGACGACGCCGAGCTGCTGGAGCTCGTCGAGATGGAAGTGCGCGAGCTGCTGTCCAAGTACGACTTCCCCGGCGACGACACCCCGATCGTCAAGGGCTCGGCCAAGCTGGCCCTGGAAGGCGACAAGGGCGAGCTGGGCGAGCAGGCCATCCTGGCCCTGGCCGACGCGCTGGACAGCTACATCCCGACGCCTGAGCGCGCCGTGGACGGCACCTTCCTGATGCCCGTGGAAGACGTGTTCTCGATCTCCGGCCGCGGTACCGTGGTCACGGGTCGCGTCGAGCGCGGCGTGGTCAAGGTCGGCGAGGAAATCGAGATCGTGGGCATCCGCGCCACGCAAAAGACGACCTGCACCGGCGTGGAAATGTTCCGCAAGCTGCTGGACCAAGGTCAAGCCGGCGACAACGTGGGCATCCTGCTGCGCGGTACCAAGCGTGAAGACGTCGAGCGCGGCCAAGTGCTGTGCAAGCCCGGCTCGATCAAGCCGCACACGCACTTCACCGCCGAGGTGTACGTGCTGTCCAAGGACGAAGGCGGCCGCCACACGCCGTTCTTCAACAACTACCGTCCCCAGTTCTACTTCCGCACCACGGACGTGACCGGCGCGGTGGAGCTGCCCAAGGACAAGGAAATGGTGATGCCTGGCGACAACGTCTCCATCACCGTGAAGCTGATCGCTCCGATCGCCATGGAAGAAGGTCTGCGCTTCGCTATCCGTGAAGGCGGCCGCACCGTCGGCGCCGGCGTCGTGGCCAAGATCATCGAGTAAAGCAGTTGCGTGACGGCCCGGGCCCGCAAGGGCTCGGGTTGCGCCTTCACACCGCGGCCTGCGGGCCGCATCGCTCTTTTCAAGGAAACGTCATGCAAAAGCAGAAGATCCGCATCCGCCTCAAGGCCTTCGATTACAAGCTGATCGACCAGTCGGCCCTCGAGATCGTGGACACGGCCAAGCGCACCGGCGCCATCGTCAAGGGCCCCGTGCCCCTGCCGACCCGCATGCAGCGCTTCGACATCCTGCGCTCGCCGCACGTCAACAAGACCTCGCGCGACCAGTTCGAGATTCGCACCCATCAGCGCCTGATGGACATCGTCGATCCCACGGACAAGACCGTGGACGCGCTGATGAAGCTCGACCTGCCCGCTGGCGTGGACGTCGAGATCAAGCTGCAGTAATTGCCGTTGAGCGGTTGAGGCTGGCGCGGGGTTTTCTGCGTCTGCTACAATCGCCGGCTTTGCACGAGGGCGCCCTTACGAGGGCGCTTTTTGTGCAGGTAGGCAGTGCCTAGCAGTCGTTTGCGAAGCACTGCCCGCAATGTCATCCCGGCCAATCGTTGTCGGGTGTCTGAAACAAAGGCCTCGCCATGCGGGGCTGGAGAAAAACCATGAGTCTGAGCAATCGCCTCGGATTGCTGGGTCGCAAGGTGGGCATGATGCGCATCTTCACGGACGACGGCGACGCCGTGCCCGTGACTGTGCTGGACGTGTCCAACAACCGCGTCACCCAAGTCAAGACCGAAGAGACCGACGGCTACAGCGCCGTTCAGGTGGCGTTCGGCACGCGCAAGGCTTCGCGCGTGACCAAGCCTGAAGCTGGTCACCTGGCCAAGGCTGGCGTCGAGCCGGCAGAAGTGCTGAAGGAATTCCGCGTCCCCGCCGACGTGGCTGCGCAATACCAGCCGGGCGCTGCCGTGCCCGTGACGCTGTTTGCCGCTGGCCAACTGGTGGACGTGCAGGGCACCTCCATCGGTAAGGGCTTCACCGGCACCATCAAGCGCCACAACTTCGGCTCGCAGCGCGCGTCGCACGGTAACAGCCGTTCGCACAACGTGCCGGGTTCGATCTCGATGGCGCAGGATCCGGGTCGCGTGTTCCCGGGCAAGAAGATGTCGGGCCACATGGGCGACGAGACCGTCACCACCCAGAACCTGGACATCGTGCGCGTGGACGAAGCTCGCTCGCTGCTGCTGGTGCGCGGTGCTGTCCCCGGGTCGAAGAACGGCCACGTGGTCGTGCGTCCCGCCGTCAAGGTCAAGGTTAAGAAAGGGGCCCAGTAATGCAGCTCGAGCTCCTGAACGAGCAGGGTCAGGCCACCTCCAAGGTTGACGCCCCCGACACCGTTTTCGCTCGTGACTACAACGAAGCGCTGGTGCACCAAGTGGTCGTGGCCTACCAGGCCAACGCCCGTCAAGGCACCCGCAAGCAGCTCACGCGCGCCGAAGTTCACCACTCCACGAAGAAGCCGTTCCGCCAAAAGGGCACCGGCCGCGCTCGTGCGGGTATGACGTCCTCGCCGCTGTGGCGCGGAGGCGGTCGGATTTTCCCGAATTCGCCCAACGAGAACTTCACGCACAAGGTCAACAAGAAGATGTACCGCGCCGGCATGGCCGCCATCTTCTCGCAGCTGGCCCGTGAAGGCCGTCTGGCCGTGGTGGACTCGCTGTCCATCGAAGCCCCCAAGACCAAGCTGCTGGCCCAGAAGTTCAAGGCCATGGGCCTGGACTCCGTGCTCGTGATCGCCGACCAGATCGACGACAACCTGGCACTGGCCTCGCGCAACCTGGCCAACGTGCTCGTGGTCGAGCCGCGTTACGCCGACCCGTTGTCGCTCGTCTTCTACAAGAAGGTGCTGGTGACCAAGGGCGCGATCGAGCAACTCAAGGAGATGTTCGCATGAGCACCCCGAAGTTCGACGAGGGCCGTCTGGCCCAGGTGCTGGTGGCGCCCATCGTGTCCGAGAAGGCCACGAGCGTCTCCGAAAAGCACAACCAGGTCCTGTTCAAGGTCCTGCGCAACGCTACCAAGCCCGAGATCAAGGCCGCTGTTGAACTGATGTTCAAGGTCGAGGTCGAGTCGGTGCAGACCGTGAACCAAAAGGGCAAGGTCAAGCGCTTTGGGCGCTCCATCGGCCGCCGCGACCACGTCAAGAAGGCGTATGTGTCGCTCAAGGAAGGCCAGGAGCTCAACTTCGGTGGGGAGGCCGCGTAATGGCTGTCGTCAAGATCAAACCGACTTCGCCGGGCCGTCGTGGCCAGGTGAAGGTGGTGCACAACCATCTGCACAAGGGCGCTCCCGAAGCTTCGCTGCTCGAGCCCCAGAAGCAGAAGGCTGGCCGCAACAACAACGGCCACATCACGATGCGTCACAAGGGTGGTGGCCACAAGCACCACTACCGTGTGGTGGACTTCAAGCGCACCAAGGACGGCATCCCCGCCAAGGTTGAGCGCATCGAGTACGACCCCAACCGCACGGCCCACATCGCCCTGGTGTGCTATGCCGACGGCGAGCGTCGCTACATCATCGCTCCGCGCGGCCTGGAAGCCGGTGCCACCGTGATCAGCGGCTCTGAAGCCCCGATCAAGGCCGGCAACACGCTGCCCATCCGCAACATCCCCGTGGGCTCGACCATCCATTGCGTCGAGATGCTGCCGGGCAAGGGTGCGCAGATCGCGCGCTCGGCCGGTACCTCGGTGACGCTGATGGCCCGCGAAGGCTCCTACGCCCAGGTTCGCCTGCGCTCGGGTGAAGTGCGTCGCATCCACATCGAGTGCCGCGCCACCATCGGTGAAGTCAGCAACGAAGAGCACAGCCTGCGCCAGTACGGCAAGGCCGGTGCAATGCGTTGGAAGGGCATCCGTCCGACCGTTCGTGGCGTGGCCATGAACCCGGTGGACCACCCGCACGGTGGCGGCGAAGGCCGTACCGGCGAGGGCCAGGTGCCGGTGTCGCCGTGGAACACGATGACCAAGGGCTATCGCACCCGCAACAACAAGCGCACGCAGACGTTCATCGTCTCGCGTCGCAAAAAGTAAGAAGGGCAGCACCAGATGGCACGCTCTCTGAAAAAGGGTCCCTTCGTGGACCACCACCTGATGGCCAAGGTCGAGAAGGCCGTGGCGATCAAGGACAAGAAGCCGATCAAGACCTGGTCGCGTCGCTCGACGATCCTGCCCGAGTTCATCGGCCTGACGATCGCCGTGCACAACGGCAAGCAGCACGTGCCCGTGTACGTGTCCGACCAGATGGTCGGACACAAGCTGGGCGAGTTCGCGCTGACCCGGACCTTCAAGGGTCACCCGGCCGACAAGAAGGCCAAGCGCTAAAGGATGACGACCATGGAAACCCGTGCAATCGTTCGCGGCGTCCGCCTCTCGGCCGACAAGGGCCGCCTGGTGGCCGATCTGGTCCGCGGCAAGAAGGTGGACCAGGCGCTCAACATCCTGACGTTCACGCAGAAGAAGGCCGCCGGCATCATCAAGAAGGCGCTGGAGTCCGCGATCGCCAACGCCGAGCACAACGACGGCGCCGACATCGACGAACTGAAGGTCACTTCGATTTACGTCGAGCAGGCTGCCACGCTCAAGCGTTTTTCCGCGCGCGCCAAGGGCCGCGGCAACCGCATCAGCAAGCCCACCTGCCACATCTTTGTGACGGTCGGCAACTGAGGCGCTGAGGAAGACTATGGGACAGAAAATCCATCCGACCGGCTTCCGCCTGCCCGTCACCCGTGCCTGGGCGTCGCGTTGGTACGCGTCGAACACCAACTTCGCCGGCATGCTGGCCGAAGACCTGCAGGTGCGTGACTACCTGCGCCAGCGCCTGAAGAACGCTGCCGTGTCGCGCGTGCTGATCGAGCGCCCCGCCAAGAACGCCCGCATCACCATCTTCTCGGCTCGTCCGGGCGTGGTGATCGGCAAGAAGGGCGAGGACATCGAGAACCTGAAGGCCGAACTGACCAAGCGTCTGGGCGTGCCGGTGGCGGTGAACATCGAGGAAGTGCGCAAGCCCGAACTCGACGCGCAACTGATCGCCGACTCGATCACCCAGCAGCTGGAAAAGCGCATCATGTTCCGCCGCGCCATGAAGCGCGCGATGCAGAACGCCATGCGCCTGGGCGCCCAGGGCATCAAGATCATGAGCGCCGGCCGCCTCAACGGCATCGAAATCGCTCGTACCGAGTGGTATCGCGAAGGTCGTGTGCCCCTGCACACCCTCAAGGCCGACATCGACTACGGCTTCTCGGAAGCCCGCACGACCTATGGCGTCATCGGCGTCAAGGTGTGGGTGTACCGCGGTGACCGTCTGGCCAGCGGCGAAGCCCCTGGCATCGTGACGCCCGCCGGTGAAGAAGAGCGCCGTCCGCGTCGCAACGCCCGTCCGGGTCCGGGTGGCCGTGGTCGTCCCGACGGCCGTGACGGTCGTGGTCCGCGCGGTGACGGTGGCAGCGACAAGCCTGCCGGCGGCGCGCCGCAGCGCGTGCGCAAGGCGCCCACGGGTGCCTAAGGAGAACTAGCAATGCTGCAACCCTCTCGTCGCAAGTTCCGCAAGGAACAAAAAGGCCGCAACACCGGTATCGCCACGCGCGGTGCCGCCGTGTCGTTCGGTGAATTCGGCCTGAAGGCCACCGAGCGCGGCCGCATCACCGCCCGTCAGATCGAAGCTGCGCGTCGTGCCATTTCGCGTCACATCAAGCGCGGCGGCCGCATCTTCATCCGCATCTTCCCGGACAAGCCGATCTCGCAAAAACCTGCCGAAGTCCGTATGGGTAACGGTAAGGGCAACCCCGAGTACTACGTGGCCGAGATCCAGCCGGGCAAGGTGCTCTACGAAATCAACGGCGTGCCCGAGCAGCTCGCCCGCGAAGCGTTCACGCTGGCCGCTGCCAAGCTGCCCCTGCGTTGCACCTTCGTGGCGCGCCAAGTCGGCGCCTGAGATCGGAGAACCTCATGAAAGCATCTGAACTCCGCGCCAAGGACGTCGCCGAACTGGAGAAGGAAATCTCCGACCTGCTCAAGGCCCACTTCGGCCTGCGCATGCAAAAGGCGACCCAACAACTGAGCAACCATTCTGTACTGGGCAAGACGCGCCGCGACATCGCGCGCGCCAAGACCGTGCTGGCTCAGAAGAAGAAGGAAGCCGCCCAATGAACGCCCAAGCCCAAAACGCCGAAGGCAAGGCCAAGGTCGTCCGTACCTTCATCGGCAAGGTCGTGAGCGACAAGCGCGCCAAGACCGTGACGGTGCTGGTGGAGCGCCGTGTCAAGCACGAGCTGTACGGCAAGATCGTTGCGCGCTCGAACAAGTACCACGCCCACGATGAGAACGGCGAGTACAAGGTCGGCGACACGGTCGAGATCACGGAAAGCCGTCCCATCTCCAAGACCAAGTCTTGGGTGGTGACGCGCCTGGTCGAAAAGGCCAAGGTGGTCTGATCTTTCGGACACCAGCGTCCGCAAAGAGCGGCCGCCCCGTCGGTTCACCGGCGCGGCGGCCGTTTTTCTTTCTCAACCCTGGAGACAAGCGACATGCTTCAAGTCGGTGACCGAGTGCCTGCGGGCACGCTGTACGAGTTCATCGAGGTGGAAGGCGAGGGCTGCAGCCTGGGCCCCAACGCCTTCGACATTGCCCAAAGCACGGCAGGCAAGACCATTGCGATCTTCGGCTTGCCCGGGGCGTTCACGCCCACGTGCTCGGCGCAGCATGTGCCCGGCTATGTCGCTGCCGCGGACGAGTTCAAGGCCGCGGGGGTGGACGAGATCTGGTGCATTTCCGTCAATGACGCCTTCGTGATGGGTGCCTGGGGCCGTGAGCAGGGTACTGCCGACAAGGTGCGCATGATGGCGGACGGCAATGGCGACTTCGCGCGCACCACTGGCCTGGAGTTGGACCTCAGCGGCCGAGGCCTGGGCACGCGGCTGCAGCGCTGCTCCATGCTGGTAGTCGATCGCGTCGTGCGCACACTCAACGTCGAGGCGCCGGGCAAGTTCGAGGTCAGCGACGCGCAGACGCTGCTGGCCCAGGCGCGCGCGCTCAGGGGCTGATTCGCCTGCCGGCGCTGTCGAGGTTTCAAGCGGGGTTGGGCACTCGCGCGCGATGCGGCAGACGTGCCGCCTGGTAGGTGTCCAATAACCCTGCATCGCTGCTGCCTTGACACGGCAGTGTTTTTCGCTGCATAATCAGCAGCTTCGCCGGAAGACCGGCTTGTATCCGTGTGCGGTACAGGCAAGGTCCCCGGATCCGCCCCAACCGCCGGCTCTGCTTGAGCTGGTGCGACGGGCCCAAGACTGACCGGTGCGATGTTGTTGTCGCGCTGGGGCAAGTTGGGGACAGACATGATCCAAATGCAATCGCGACTCGACGTCGCTGACAACACGGGCGCGAAATCCGTCATGTGCATCAAGGTGCTCGGCGGTTCCAAGCGTCGTTATGCCGGCATTGGCGACATCATCAAGGTCAGCATCAAGGAAGCTGCGCCTCGTGGTCGCGTCAAGAAGGGTGAGGTTTACAGCGCCGTGGTGGTGCGCACGGCCAAGGGCGTGCGCCGCCAGGACGGTTCGCTGGTGAAGTTCGACGGCAATGCCGCCGTGCTGCTGAACAACAAGCTCGAGCCCATCGGTACCCGCATCTTCGGCCCGGTGACGCGTGAACTGCGTACCGAGCGCTTCATGAAGATCGTCTCGCTCGCGCCCGAAGTGCTCTGAGCCCCAGGTCAAAGGACAGACCATGAACAAGATTCGCAAGGGCGACCAGGTCATCGTGCTGACCGGCCGCGACAAGGGCAAGCGTGGCACCGTTTCGCAGCGTGTGGACGACTCGTACCTGATCGTTGAGGGCGTGAACGTTGCCAAGAAGCACGTCAAGCCGAACCCGATGAAGGGCACGACCGGTGGCGTGGTGGACAAGACCATGCCGATTCACCAGTCCAACGTCGCCATCTTCAATGCCGCCACCGGCAAGGCTGATCGCGTCGGCATCAAGCTGCTGGCCGATGGCAAGAAGGTGCGCGTGTACAAGTCCAGCGGCGACGAGATTCAGGCTTAAGTCGAGGTTCGAATGGCTCAGCAACAAAACGCTCGTCTGCAGCAGCAGTACCGCGAAAAGGTCGTGCCGGCCTTGATGGAAAAGTTCGGCTACAAGTCTGTGATGCAGGTGCCGCGCCTGACCAAGATCACGCTCAACATGGGCGTGAGCGAGGCGGTGTCGGACAAGAAGGTCATGGACCACGCTGTGGGCGACCTCACCAAGATCGCCGGCCAGAAGCCCGTGATCACCAAGTCCAAGAAGGCTATCGCCGGTTTCAAGATCCGCGAGAACGTGCCTATTGGCTGCATGGTCACCTTGCGTGGCGTGCAGATGTACGAATTCCTGGACCGCTTCGTCACCATCGCGCTGCCGCGCGTGCGTGACTTCCGCGGTATCTCGGGTCGTTCTTTCGACGGTCGCGGCAACTACAACGTCGGTGTCAAGGAACAGATCATTTTCCCCGAGATCGAGTACGACAAGATCGACGCCATCCGTGGTCTGAACATCAGCATCACGACGACGGCCAAGACCGACGAAGAGTGCAAGGCCCTGCTGCAGGCCTTCCGTTTCCCGTTCAAGAACTGAGGTGACCTGTGGCCAAACTTTCCCTCATCCAGCGTGAGAAGAAGCGCGAACAGCTGGTCGCCAAGTTCGCCAAGAAGTATGCCGAGCTCAAGGCCGTCATCGACGATGCCAAGCGCTCGGAAGAAGAGCGCTACGCCGCGCGTCTGGAACTGCAGAAGCTGCCCCGCAACGCCTATCCGACCCGTCTGCGCAACCGTTGCGAGATGACGGGCCGTCCCCGCGGCACCTTCCGCCAGTTCGGTCTGGCGCGTACCAAGATTCGTGAACTGGCCTTCAAGGGCGACATCCCCGGTGTCGTCAAGGCCAGCTGGTAAGTCGGCGAGAGCAGGAGATTTCGAATGAGCATGAGTGATCCGATCGCCGACATGCTGACGCGCATCCGCAACGCGCAAAGCGTTGACAAGGCTAGCGTGTCCATGCCGTCGTCCAAGCTGAAGGTGGCGATTGCCCAGGTCCTGAAGGACGAGGGTTACATCGACGGTTACGCCATCAAGGGCGAAGCCGGCAAGTCCGAGCTGGAAATTTCGTTGAAGTACTACGCGGGCCGTCCGGTGATCGAGCGCATCGAGCGCGTGAGCCGCCCGGGTCTGCGCATCTACAAGGGCCGTCACGACATTCCTCAGGTCATGAATGGCCTGGGCGTGGCGATCGTCACCACCCCTCAGGGTGTGATGACGGACCGCAAGGCGCGCGCTGCCGGCATCGGCGGCGAAGTGCTGTGCTACGTGGCCTAAGGAGAGACGAGCAATGTCCCGCGTTGGAAAAATGCCCATCGCCGTCCCGCAGGGCGTGGACGTGTCGGTGACGGCCGATCAAATTACCGTCAAGGGTGCGCAAGGCACGCTGTCCCGTTCCGTGAGCTCGCTGGTGACGGTGAGCAACGAGGCCGGCACGGTGCGCTTTGCCCCGGTCAACGACAGCGCTGAAGCCGACGCCATGAGCGGCACGCTGCGCGCGCTGGTCAACAACATGGTCACGGGTGTGAGCAAGGGCTTCGAGCGCAAGCTCAACCTGGTGGGCGTGGGCTTCCGCGCCCAGGCTCAGGGCCAGAAGCTGAACCTGCAGGTTGGTTTCTCGCACCCGGTGGTCAAGGATATGCCCGCCGGTATCACGGTGCAGTGCCCGACCCAGACCGAGATCCTCATCAAGGGTGCCGACCGCCAAGTGGTGGGTCAGGTGGCTGCTGAAGTTCGCGCCATCCGGCCGCCCGAGCCTTACAAGGGCAAGGGTATCCGCTACAGCGACGAGCGCGTGGTCCTCAAAGAGACCAAGAAGAAGTAAGGAGTGGCAGCATGACCATCAACAAGAAGGATCAGCGCATCCGCCGCTCGCGCCAGACGCGTGCGCGCATCGCCGTGCAGCGCGTGGCGCGCCTGACGGTGTTCCGCTCCAATCTGCATATCTACGCCAGCGTCATTTCCGACTGCGGTACCAAGGTGCTGGCCAGCGCCTCGACGGCCGAGAAGGAAGTGCGCGAACAACTGGGTGCCGAGGGCAAGGGTGGCAACGTTGCCGCCGCGACCATCATCGGCAAGCGCATCGCCGAGAAGGCCAAGGCTGCCGGCATCGAGAAAGTGGCTTTCGACCGCGCTGGCTTCGCCTACCACGGCCGCGTCAAGGCGCTGGCCGAGGCTGCGCGCGAAGCGGGCCTGCAGTTCTGACCAGGATTCAACATGGCAAAGTTTCAACCTCGCGCTCAGACTGAAGGCAACGACGACGGTCTGAAGGAAAAGATGATCGCGGTCAACCGCGTCACCAAGGTCGTCAAGGGCGGCCGCACCATGAGCTTCGCAGCTCTGACGGTGGTGGGTGACGGCGACGGCCGTATCGGCATGGGCAAGGGCAAGGCCAAGGAAGTGCCGGTGTCCGTGCAGAAGGCCATGGAGTCCGCTCGCCGCAACATGTTCAAGGTTGCGCTGAAGAACGGCACCGTGTTCCACAACCTGCGTGGCGAGCATGGCGCTGCCAAGGTGCTGCTGGCTCCCGCGCCGGCCGGTACCGGCATCATCGCTGGCGGCCCGATGCGTGCCGTCTTCGAAGTGATGGGCGTCACCGACATCGTGGCCAAGAGCCTGGGTTCGTCCAACGCCTACAACATGGTGCGTGCGACGCTGGATGCTCTGCGCCGTTCCACCACGCCGGCTGAAGTCGCGGCCAAGCGCGGCAAGACGGTCGAAGACATTCTCGGCTGAGCCGTACGCGGAGAACAACCATGGCTGACAAGCAAACCCTGAAGGTCAAGCTGGTGCGCAGCGTGATCGGCACCAAGCAGTCCCACCGCGACACCGTGCGCGGCCTGGGCCTGCGCAAGCTCAACAGCGAGTCTGTCCTCGAGGACACGCCCGCGGTGCGCGGCATGATCAACAAGGTCGCCTACCTCGTGAAGGTGCTGTAAGGCATCCACGAGAGCAGGCACAAGGAATTCGAACCATGCAACTCAACACCATCAAGCCCGCCTCGGGCGCCAAGCATGCCAAGCGCCGTGTTGGCCGTGGCATCGGCTCGGGCCTGGGCAAGACCGCGGGCCGCGGCCATAAGGGCCAGAAGTCGCGTGCCGGCGGCTTCCATAAGGTGGGCTTCGAAGGCGGTCAAATGCCGCTGCAGCGCCGCCTGCCCAAGCGCGGCTTCAAGTCCGCTTCGCTGAAGTACAACGCCGAGATCACCCTGGCCGAGCTGCAACAGCTCGAAGCTGCGGAAGTGAACCTCGTGGTGCTCAAGGCCGCTGGCCTGGTGCCTGAGATCGCTCGCAACGTGAAGGTGATCAAGTCGGGTGAGCTCAGCCGCAAGGTTGCGCTGTCCGGTATCGGCGCCACCGCCGGTGCCCGTGCCGCCATCGAGGCGGTCGGCGGCTCGCTGGCTTGAGCCTGAGGACCTGAGCCCGTGGCAACTTCAGCGAACCAGCTGGCCAAGAGCGGCAAGTTCGGCGACCTGCGTCGCCGGCTCGTCTTCCTGGTGCTCGCACTGGTGGTGTATCGCATCGGCGCCCACATCCCGGTGCCGGGGATCGATCCCCATCAGTTGCAGCAGCTCTTCAAGAGCCAGTCGGGCGGCATCCTGAGCCTGTTCAACATGTTCTCCGGCGGAGCGCTTTCGCGCTTCACGGTGTTCGCGTTGGGGATCATGCCGTACATCTCGGCGTCGATCATCATGCAACTGATGACCTACGTCGTGCCCTCGCTGGAGTCGCTCAAGAAGGAAGGCGAGGCCGGTCGGCGCAAGATCACGCAGTACACGCGCTACGGCACGCTGGGTCTGGCGCTGTTCCAGTCGCTGGGCATCGCCCTGGCGCTGGAAGGCTCACAAGGCCTGGTGCTCAACCCGGGTTTCGGCTTCCGCATGACGACGGTGGTCAGCCTGGTGGCCGGCACCATGTTCCTGATGTGGCTGGGTGAGCAGATCACCGAGCGTGGCCTGGGCAACGGCATCTCGATCCTGATTTTCTCGGGCATCGCCGCAGGGCTTCCGGGCTCGGTGGGCGGTCTGTTCGAGCTGGTGCGTACCGGCGCGATGAGCATCATTGCGGCGCTGTTCATCATTGCCATCGTCATCCTCGTCACCTACTTCGTGGTGTTCGTGGAGCGAGGCCAGCGCAAGATCCTGGTGAACTACGCCAAGCGTCAGGTGGGCAACAAGGTCTACGGCGGCCAATCGTCGCACTTGCCCTTGAAGCTCAACATGTCGGGCGTCATCCCGCCGATCTTCGCGTCGTCCATCATCCTGCTGCCTGCGACCATCGTCGGCTGGTTTGCCACCGGTGAAGGTCTGACCTGGCTGAAGGATCTGTCCGGTGCGTTGTCGCCGGGGCAGCCCATCTATGTGCTGCTCTACGCGGCCATGATCGTCTTCTTCTGCTTCTTCTACACGGCGCTGGTGTTCAACAGCCGTGAGACGGCGGACAACCTGAAGAAGAGCGGCGCGTTCATTCCGGGTATCCGCCCGGGTGAAAACACTGCGCGGCACATTGACCGTATCCTCTCGCGTCTGACGCTGGCGGGTGCTGCGTATATCACGCTGGTGTGCCTGCTGCCGGAGTTTCTGGTTCTGAAGTACAACGTTCCGTTTTACTTCGGTGGGACGTCGCTGCTGATCATCGTGGTGGTGACGATGGACTTTTGGGCTCAGGTCCAGAGCTACGTGATGAGCCAGCAGTACGAATCGCTGCTGAAGAAGGCCAACTTCAAGGCAAGCTGAGACGCGCATGGCGAAAGACGACGTCATCCAGATGCAGGGCGAGATTCTCGAAAACCTGCCCAACGCCACCTTCCGGGTGAAGCTTGAGAACGGGCACATTGTGCTCGGTCACATCTCCGGAAAGATGCGGATGCACTACATCCGTATTCTTCCCGGCGACAAGGTCACCGTGGAACTCACCCCCTACGATTTGAGTCGCGCTCGCATCGTCTTCCGGGCGAAATGAGTCATTGAAAGGTCAAGGAGAAGACCATGAAAGTAGCAGCTTCGGTCAAGAAGATGTGCCGCAATTGCAAGATCATCCGCCGCAACGGCGTGGTGCGCGTCATCTGCACCGACCCGCGCCACAAGCAGCGTCAAGGTTGAGCGGCTAGGCCCTCGACGACAGGACACAGAGGTATTCCATGGCACGTATTGCCGGCATCAACATCCCGCCGCACAAGCACACCGAGATCGGCTTGACCTCGATCTACGGTATCGGCCGCACCACCGCGCAGAAGATCTGCGACACGGTCGGCATCGCCTACTCCAAGAAGGTCAAGGACCTCACCGACGCCGATCTGGAAAAGATCCGCGAGGAGATCGGCCGCCTCACCATCGAGGGCGATCTGCGTCGTGAGATGTCGATCAACATCAAGCGGCTGATGGACCTCGGCTGCTACCGTGGCATGCGTCACCGCCGCGGCCTGCCCGTGCGCGGCCAGCGCACCAAGACCAATGCCCGCACCCGCAAGGGTCCGCGCAAGTCCGGCGCCCTGGTCAAGAAGTGAGCTGTTCGCAGCGATTGAGAGATACCGAACATGGCTAAGGCACCTACCAACACCGCCGCGCGTCGCGTCAGCAAGAAGGTTCGCAAGAACATCGCCGACGGCATCGCGCACGTGCACGCGTCGTTCAACAACACGATCATCACGATCACTGACCGCCAAGGTGGCGCCCTCTCTTGGGCCTCCTCCGGTGGCCAGGGCTTCAAGGGCTCGCGCAAGAGCACGCCTTTCGCGGCTCAGGTGGCTGCCGAAACGGCTGGCCGCGCTGCCCAAGAGCAGGGTATCAAGAACCTGGACGTCAAGATCAAGGGCCCCGGCCCGGGTCGCGAGTCCTCGGTTCGCGCGCTGGCTTCGCTGGGCATCCGCATCACGTCGATTTCCGACGTGACGCCTGTGCCGCACAACGGCTGCCGCCCCCAGAAGCGCCGCCGCATCTGATTCCGGTATAGAATCGCGCCCTTTGCCGCCGCCTTCGGGCGGCATTGGCGCTTTCAGCGGCTCCGCGGTGGCTCGGACGACATCGTCTGGCACTGGCGGGGCATAAGACCACCGTCTGAGCGTTTCACAACAAGACCCGCCAGACTCGCGCGAGAAGTGTTCTCGCGTCAGACAGAGACCCAAGGACTGCACGTGGCACGTTACCTCGGCCCCAAGGCCAAACTCTCCCGCCGTGAAGGTACTGACCTGTTCCTGAAAAGCGCCCGCCGCGCCATCAGCGACAAGGCCAAGTTTGACAGCAAGCCTGGCCAGCATGGCCGTACCTCCGGTTCGCGCACCAGCGACTTCGGCCTGCAACTGCGTGAAAAGCAGAAGGTCAAGCGCATGTACGGCGTGCTGGAGCGCCAGTTCCGTCGCTACTTCGCCGAGGCCGAGCGTCGCCGTGGCAACACTGGTGCCAACCTGCTGTCGCTGCTGGAATCGCGTCTGGACAACGTTGTCTATCGCATGGGCTTCGGCTCCACCCGTGCCGAAGCGCGCCAGCTGGTGTCGCACAAGGCGCTGACCGTGAACGGTCAGGTGGTGAACATCGCTTCGTATTTGGTGAAGCCGGGCGACGTTATTGCCGTGCGTGAAAAGGCCAAGAAGCAGCTGCGCATTGTGGACGCGCTGAAGCTGGCTGATTCCATCGGCCTGCCGGCCTGGGTGCAAGTAGACATCGCCAAGATGGAAGGCGTGTTCAAGAAGACCCCGGACCGTGACGAATTCGGTGCCGAGATCAACGAGTCGCTGATCGTCGAACTCTACTCGCGCTGATGCGCGAGCCCTCGTCGCCGCTGGATGCGCCCGCAACGGGTGCGCGCGGCGACGGCAGACCTGCTGCGCATGCCGGGCGTGCAGCAGGCTGTGCAACGCCCGGCAGCTCCATCAGCCTTATCGGTGTAACGAGCCGAGGGTATTGACAGGAACAGGACTCAATGCAAACCAATCTGCTGAAACCCAAGGCCATCAACGTCGAGTCGCTGGGTGGGCATCGTGCCGAAGTGACGCTCGAGCCTTTCGAGCGTGGCTACGGCCACACGCTGGGCAACGCGCTGCGCCGTGTGTTGCTGTCGTCGATGGTGGGTTACGCACCGACGGAAGTCACTATCGCTGGCGTGCTGCACGAGTACTCCACGATCGACGGCGTTCAGGAAGACGTGGTTCACATCATGCTCAACCTCAAGGGCGTGACGTTCCGTCTCCACAATCGCGACGAGGTCACGCTGGTGCTGCGTAAGGAGGGCGAGGGCCCGGTCACCGCCGGTGACATCCAGACGCCGCACGACGTCGAGATCATCAATCCCGAGCATGTCATCGCTCACCTGTCGCAAGGCGGCAAGCTGGACATGCAGATCAAGGTCGAAAAGGGCCGTGGCTACGTGCCGGGCAATATGCGCCGTTACGGTGACGAGGCTACCAAGGCTATCGGCCGTATCGTGCTGGACGCCTCTTTCTCGCCCGTGCGTCGCGTGAGCTACGCCGTTGAGAATGCCCGCGTCGAGCAGCGCACCGATCTTGACAAGCTGGTGATGGAGATCGAGACCAACGGCGCCATCTCGCCCGAGGAAGCAATCCGCGCTTCGGCCAAGATTTTGGTGGAGCAACTGGCTGTGTTTGCGCAACTCGAAGGCAACGAAATTGCCGCCTTCGATCAGCCCGCGCAGCGCAGCGCCCAGTTCGATCCCATCCTGCTGCGTCCCGTGGATGAGCTGGAACTTACCGTGCGCTCGGCCAACTGCCTCAAGGCCGAGAACATCTACTACATCGGCGACCTCATCCAGCGCACCGAGACCGAGCTGCTCAAGACCCCCAACCTGGGTCGTAAGTCGCTCAACGAAATCAAGGAAGTGCTGGCTTCGCGCGGCCTGACCCTGGGTGCACGCCTGGAAAACTGGCCGCCGCAAGGCCTCGACAAGCGTTGAGGTTTAGCCGGGAGCTGCGGCTTCTGGTTTGAACTCTTGAAAGAGGGCTGCCTTGGCTGGCAGCCCGGTGCACCCCCCGGTACCTGACACGGCCGGGGGTTTTGATAAGGAAAGGAAAGCACCATGCGCCACCGTAACGGTCCCCGTAAGCTGAACCGCACCAGCGAGCATCGCGCTGCAATGCTGCGCAACATGTGCGTGTCGCTGCTGCAGCACGAAGCCATCAAGACTACGGTTCCGAAGGCCAAGGAACTGCGTCGCGTCGTCGAGCCGCTGATCACGCTGGCCAAGCAGCCGACGCTGGCCAATCGCCGATTGGCGTTTGACCGCCTGCGTGATCGCGCCATCGTGGTCAAGCTGTTCAACGAGCTGGGCCCCCGCTATCAGACCCGTCCGGGCGGCTATACCCGTATCCTGAAGATGGGCTTCCGTGTTGGCGACAACGCTCCGATGGCCTACGTCGAGCTGGTGGATCGCCCCGAGCCGGCCGTGGCTGCCGAAACCACTGAAGCTGCCGCCGAGTAAACCGGTGACGCAATCGCCCCTGGTGGTTGCTTAAGATGAAGACCCGCCTCGTGCGGGTCTTTTTCTTTGTGTCCTTGCATGTTCCTGCGTGGGCGGGTTCAGTTTCAGTGGCGGGCTGAGCATTGAGGCGTGCTTCACCGCGCTGCTTTTCGGCTCTACGAACACTAATGAGCCTATAGGCGTGACACTTGCCAAAAACAGTGTTAGAATTTCAGTCTCAGTCGCGGGGTGGAGCAGTCTGGTAGCTCGTTGGGCTCATAACCCAAAGGTCGTTGGTTCAAATCCAGCCCCCGCAACCAAATTTTTTGCAACAGCCTCATCGCTTGATGAGGCTGTTTGTTTCTGGCACAAGCCGGACGCAGTTGTTTGGTTTGTCTGTCAAATTTGAGGTGTTGAGCATTTCTCCTTGCCTTCTTTGTCAGTCAATCCTTGCGTCAGGTTGATTGTTTGTGCTAGAATTACAGCTTCTGTCGCGGGGTGGAGCAGTCTGGTAGCTCGTTGGGCTCATAACCCAAAGGTCGTTGGTTCAAATCCAGCCCCCGCAACCAAATAAAGCAAGAAGGCCGTCCTCGTGACGGCCTTCTTGCTTTTGTGCTTTCTCATTGAGGTTCTTCGCTTCTGAAGTGAACCCGATGGCAATGAGGCAGTCGAATGCGCGTGCGGCCGCCGCTTAGAATCGCAGGTTCCCTGCACCGTCCACCCTTTGGTCGGAGCGGCTGCCAAGCATCGCAAAAAAAGGACTGCCTGCTGTGTTTATTTCTTCCGCCTTTGCTCAGACCGCCGCGCCGGCCTCTGCCACCGACAGCCTGATGGGCATGCTGCCTCTGGTGCTGATGTTCGTGGTGCTGTACTTCATCATGATTCGCCCCCAGATGAAGCGGCAGAAGGAGCATAAGACCATGATCTCCGCCCTGGCTAAGGGTGACGAAGTCGTGACTGCTGGCGGCTTGCTTGGCAAGGTCACCAAGCTCAACGAGAGCTTCGTGCACATGGAAATAGCTGGCGGTGTCGAAATCCAGGTGCAGCGCACCGCCGTGGTCCAGGTGCTGCCCAAGGGCACCTTCAAGTAATCGACGGCGGGCCCTTGTGGGCCCGCTGCGCGCGCCGCCCACGCGCGGCGCAAGGAACATGCGATGAACCGCTATCCGTGGTGGAAGTACGCGATCCTGGCGGTCGCGCTGCTGGTCGGCCTCGTCTACACGCTGCCGAACTTCTTTGGCGAAGCCCCAGCCGTCCAGGTCTCCAGCGGCAAGGCCACGATCAAGGTTGACGGCGCGCTGGTGCAGCGTGTTGAAGATATGCTCAAACAGGCCAGCATCCAGCCTGACTTCGTGCAACTGGATGGCAACTCGGTGCGCGCCCGCTTTGGTGATCCCGACACCCAGCTCAAGGCCAAAGATGCGCTCAACCGCGCGTTGAACACCGATCCGGCCGATCCGACTTACATCGTCGCGCTCAACCTGGTGAGCCGCTCGCCCGCCTGGCTCACGTCCCTGCACGCGTTGCCCATGTACCTGGGCCTGGACCTGCGCGGTGGCGTGCATTTCCTGATGCAGGTGGACATGCGGGCAGCCTTGACGAAGAAGGCTGAGTCGGTCGCCGGCGACGTCCGCTCGCTACTGCGCGACAAGAACGTGCGCCATGCCGGCATCTCCCGCGAAGGCAACAACGTCGAAGTGCGTTTCCGCGATGCCGCCACGTTGGGCAGCGCGCAGGCGGTGCTGGTGCAGCAACTGCCTGACATGCAATGGACGCCGGCCGGCGAGGGCAGTGACCTGCGCTTGGTGGGTCAGCTCAAGCCGCAGGCCGCACGTGCGGTGCAGGAGGCCGCACTCATGCAGAACATCACCACGCTGCACAACCGAGTCAACGAGTTGGGTGTGGCCGAGCCCGTGATCCAGCAGCAGGGCGCGGACCGCGTGGTGGTGCAATTGCCCGGCGTGCAGGACACGGCCAAGGCCAAGGACATCATCGGCCGCACCGCCACGCTGGAAGTGCGCCTGGTGGACGACAGCGCCGAAGCCGCCGCCGCGGCCGTGGGCAGCGGCCCCGTGCCTTTCGGTACCGAGCGCTACGTCGAGCGCGGTGGCGCACCGCTCATCGTCAAACGCCAAGTCATCCTCACCGGCGAGAACCTCAACGACGCTCAACCAGGCTTTGATGGCCAAAACCACGAGCCCGCGGTGCACCTCACGCTGGATGCCAAGGGTGCGCGCGTCTTCCGGGACATCACGCGTGAGAACGTGGGCAAGCGTATGGCCATCCTGCTGTTCGAAAAGGGCAAGGGCGAGGTCGTCACCGCGCCGGTGATCCGTTCCGAGATCTCCGGCGGCCGCGTGCAGATTTCCGGCCGCATGACCACGCAGGAAGCTAGCGACACGGCGCTGCTGCTGCGGGCGGGTTCGCTGGCCGCTCCCATGGAAATCATCGAGGAGCGCACGATTGGGCCGAGCCTGGGTGCCGACAACATCGCCAAGGGCTTCCACAGCGTGATGTTCGGCTTCCTGGCCATTGCCGCGTTCATGTGTGTGTACTACCTGCTGTTCGGCGTGTTCTCCACGCTGGCGCTGGCGTTCAACCTGCTGCTGCTGGTGGCGGTGCTGTCCATGCTGCAGGCCACGCTGACGCTGCCGGGCATTGCTGCTATTGCTTTGACGCTGGGCATGGCCATCGACGCCAACGTGCTCATCAACGAGCGTGTGCGCGAGGAGTTGCGCAACGGCTCTGCACCACAGACAGCCATTCACGCGGGCTACGAGCGGGCTTGGGCCACCATCCTGGACTCCAACGTCACCACGCTGATTGCCGGCGTGGCGCTACTGGCCTTTGGCTCCGGTCCGGTGCGCGGCTTCGCTGTCGTCCACTGCCTGGGCATCCTGACCTCGATGTTCTCGGCCGTGATGTTCTCGCGGGGCTTGGTCAACCTCTGGTACGGGCGCAAGAAGCGCCTGAAGTCCGTATCTATCGGCCAGGTGTGGCGCCCCGAAGGCGATACCACCCCGGCCGCCAAGGCCTGAAGCGGCCCCGAGCGGAGAAAGTAGATGGAGTTCTTTCGCATCCGGCGCGACATCCCGTTCATGCGGCATGCGCTGGTGTTCAACGTCATTTCGTTCCTGACCTTCGCCGCGGCGGTGTTCTTCCTGCTCACGCGGGGGCTGCACCTGTCCATCGAGTTCACGGGCGGCACGGTGCTGGAAGTGAGCTACGCGCAGCCGGCCGACATAGACCGCACGCGCACCGCGGTGGACGCGCTGGGCTTTGGCGAGGTGCAGGTGCAGAACTTCGGCACCGCGCGCGACGTGCTTATCCGCTTGCCCGTGCGCGGTGACGTCAAGCAAGGCGAGGTGGCGGGCCGTGTGTTCGCCGCGCTGTGCCAGGCATCCTCAGGCAGCCTCGAAACGCGCCCCGGCGAAGGCGACACGACGCGCCAAGCCTGCGTCGCCTCCGACGGCAGCGAGCCCTTGAAACTCTCGCGCACCGAGTTCGTCGGACCGTCCGTGGGTTCGGAGCTGGCGCGCGACGGCGCGCTGGCGCTGGCCGTGACGGTGGCGGGCATCATGATCTACCTCGCCATCCGCTTCGAGTGGAAGTTCGCGGTGGCCGGCATCATCGCCAACCTCCACGACGTGGTGATCATTCTGGGCTTCTTCGCCTTCTTCCAATGGGAGTTCTCGCTGGCGGTGTTGGCGGCGGTGTTGGCAGTGCTGGGCTACTCGGTGAACGAGTCGGTGGTGATCTTCGACCGGATCCGCGAGGCCTTCCGCAAGTACCGCAAGATGAGCACCTCGCAGGTCATTGACCACGCCATCACCAGCACGACCAGCCGCACCATCATCACGCACGGTTCGACACAGATGATGGTGCTGGCCATGCTGCTCTTTGGCGGTCCGACGCTGCACTACTTCGCCGTGGCGCTGACCATTGGCATCCTGTTCGGCATCTACTCCTCGGTGTTCGTGGCCGCAGCCATTGCCATGTGGCTGGGCGTCAAGCGCGAAGACCTGGTGAAGGCCTCTACCCGCGGCGGTTCGGATCCCAACGATCCCAACGCCGGCGCGGCGGTCTGACACCGTCAGCCTGAAAAGCACAAGGGCCGCGAAAGCGGCCCTTTGTCTTTGTGTCGCGGAGGCAGAGGCGCTGTGCTGCCCACTCCGCCGCGGACGGCATCAGTGGATGATGCGTTGTTCGTCGTCTACAAACAGCTCGTCCAGGATGAGCGCGTCGGGCTCTTCGCCCAAGCTCCAAAACACCATCAGGACGATGATCTTGAGGTCTTCCAGTTCCAGCGGTACGCGGCCAATAGCCGTGGCGCGATCCAACACCATTTCTCGCATCAGCGGCGGCAGCACGCCGGCGCCCTCAAGGAAGCTGATGAAGCCAATGGAGGCATCGCCCAGCATCTCGCGCTCGCCAGCGGTGTAGACCCGGATGCTCGACGGCGCCTGCGCCTGAGTGCCGGACTCGGCCATGCCGGCCAATCCGTCCAGCCAGCTCAGCGCTTCCTCGATGTCGTCCGACTCGAAACCAACCGCCGACAGCTTGCGCGTGAGCTGGTCGTGATCAGGGCAGGCATCAGGCCGCCAGTAGTTTTCGTACAGGTAGACGAGCACGTCGAACATGGGGGGCACTATAGCTCACGGTATCTGAATGCAGGCTTGCAATCACGATGCCCGTATTGCATGCGCCGCCAAGCTCAAGCCAGACCGCAGCGCTGGTACAGCCCGCCCGGCAGGCGCTGCACGCGTTCTTCCAATTCCAACTCCAGCAGCCGCGCGGCCAGCGCGGGCGCAGGCAAGCCGGTGCGCTCCACCAGCATGTCCAGTGTCGCAGCGTCGTGGCCCAGCGCGGTCAGCACATCGTCGGCCGGGCCGTCGTCCTGTGCGGCATTGGCAGCAGCCGTGGCCACGGCAGGCATCGCGCGCTTGGAAGTCTTGCGATTGGGCAGACGGTTGCCGGCGCCGTTCGCAGCGTCCTCTTGCGTCATGTGAAATTCCTCCAGGATGTCCTGTGCGCTTTCCACCAGTTTGGCGCCTTGCTTGATGAGCGAATGGCAGCCGCGCGCCAGCGGTGCATGGATGGAGCCGGGAATGGCAAACACCTCCCGCCCGCACTCGGCCGCCAGTCGGGCCGTGATGAGCGAGCCCGATTGCAAGGCGGCTTCCACGACCAGCGTGCCGCGGGTGAGGCCAGCGATGAGGCGGTTGCGCTGCGGAAAGTTTTCCCGCAGCGGCGGCGTGCCCAATGGAAATTCACTCACCAGCAATCCCTGCGCGGCAATGCGCAACGCCAGCTCCCTGTGGCGGGCTGGGTAGAGGCGGTCCATTCCCGTGCCCAGCACGGCAATGGTGCCGCCTGGCCCGGCCAAGCCACCCTCGTGGGCTGAACCGTCTATGCCCAGCGCCAAGCCCGAGACTATGGACCATCCGCTTTCGCTCATGCAGCGTGCGAAGGCCTGGGCGTTGTTCACGCCTTGGGCGCTGGGGTTGCGGCTGCCGACGATGGCCAGGGCCGGGCGCCGCAACAGCTCATGGCGGCCGCGCAGGTGCAGCAGCAGGGGCGGGTCCGCGGTGTTGAGCAGCACGGTGGGATACAGCGCGTCGCCCAGCGTGACCACATGCCGGTCCGGTCCGCCGTCCAGCCAGTTCAGCGTCTTGAGCACACAGGCCTCCAGGTCGGCCGGCGGCGCCGACAAGGCCTGCGCCTGCGCCGGCGTCACCAGGTCGCGAAGCAAGGATGAGGCGCTGTCGAAAACCTGCTGTGGCGTGCCCAGCGCCGCCAGCAGCCGCCGCCCGCTGGCACGGCCCACGCTCGTGGCCAGGCGCAGCCAGGCACGCAATTCGTCCTCGCCAGCGCGCGGAAACAGGTGATCGCCGTTGATGGGGGCGTCGGGGAGCAGGTCGGCCGTGTCGGGCGTTGCCATGTTGCTTTTCCCTGGTCGGTGCAGCGGCCGCCGGTTCCGCCGGGGTGTGGCGCGCTGCGGTTCATGGGCACACGCCGGTGACGGCATGACCAATGGGCGAAAATGCGCGCCCGGTTTCACCTGATTCTGCCCCTCATGGGCGCTGGCGGCCCTGGTCGCAAACGCTGAACTGCGCTCGCCGCGCCTGCGTTTGGATGCCAGCGGGACGCGGCGCCGGGGGCCTTGCGCCATGGCCCAGCTTCCCATCCTGCGTTTCCCCGATCCCCGCCTGCATACCGTTGCCGCCCCGGTGGAGGAGGTGGACGAACGCATCCGCCGCCTTGCGGCCGACATGCTGGAGACCATGTACGCCGCCGAAGGCGTGGGCCTGGCCGCCACGCAGGTCAACGTGCACGAGCGCGTGGTGGT
Organism: Azohydromonas lata; assembly: GCF_034427735.1. Taxonomy (NCBI): domain Bacteria; kingdom Pseudomonadati; phylum Pseudomonadota; class Betaproteobacteria; order Burkholderiales; family Sphaerotilaceae; genus Azohydromonas; species Azohydromonas lata. The sequence goes on along the minus strand of NZ_JAXOJX010000036.1, from coordinate 20,913 downwards.
GATGGACACCTCCGAGACCCGCGACCAGCCCCGCGTGCTCATCAACCCCGAGATCATCGAGCGCAGCGAGGAAATGATGGTGGGCGACGAGGGCTGCCTCTCGGTGCCGGCGATCTACGACAAGGTGCAGCGCCACGCTCGCGTGAAGGTGCGCGCGCTGGACCGCGACGGGCAGGTGCAGGAGTTCGAGGCCGAAGGCCTGACCTCCGTGTGCGTGCAGCATGAGCTGGACCACCTGTTGGGCAAGGTCTTTGTTGAATACCTCAGCCCGCTCAAGCGCGAGCGCATCAAGACCAAGATGCTCAAGAAGAATCGCGAAGACCTGCAGCGCGCATGAGCGGCGTGATGCAAGGCGACGCGGCGGGCGCTGCCTCCGCCATCCCCGCCGACGCCGCGCCGCTGCGCGTGGCCTATGCCGGCACGCCGGAGTTCGCACGCGTGGCCCTGCAGTCCATCCTGGACGCGGGCTTTGCCGTGCCGCTGGTGCTCACGCAGCCTGACCGGCCTGCCGGGCGGGGCATGAAGCTGCAGCCTTCGGCTGTGAAACAGCTTGCGATGGAGCGCGGCATCGCGGTGGCGCAGCCACGCAGCCTGCGCCTGGACGGCAAATTCCCTGAAGACGCCGCCGCCGCGCGCGAGACGCTGCTGGCTGCCCGCGCCGACGTGATGGTGGTGGCAGCCTACGGCCTCATCCTGCCGCGCTGGGTGCTGGAGCTGCCGCCGCGCGGCTGCCTCAACATCCACGGCTCACTGCTGCCGCGCTGGCGCGGCGCGGCGCCCATACAGCGTGCCATCGAGGCGGGCGACGAGCGCACCGGCATCACCATCATGCAGATGGACGAGGGCCTGGACACGGGCGACATGCTGCTGGTGCAGGCGCTGGAGATCGCGCCAGATGAAACCTCGGCCACGCTGCACGACCGGCTGGCGGCATTGGGCGCGTCCGCCATCGTCGCGGCGCTGCGTGAGCTTGACCGTCTGTCGCGAGAGCCCCAGCCGGCCGAAGGCGTGTGCTACGCCCACAAGATCGAGAAGGCTGAGGGCGCCATCGATTGGACGTTGCCCGCCGCCGTGCTGGAGCGCCGCGTGCGCGCCCTCGATCCATTCCCCGGCATGAGTTTCAATCTGGACGGCCAGGCGGTGAAGCTGTGGCGGGCCGCGTTGCGCCCCGAGCTCTCCGGCGCGCCCGGCACCGTGCTGCGCGCCGATGCGCAGGAAGTGGTCGTGGCCTGTGGTGAAGGCTCGCTTGCGCTGCTGGAGCTGCAGCGCCCGGGCGGCAAGCGCTTGCCCGTGCGCGCCTTCCAGCAGCAGCCGCAGGCGTTGGCCGCCGGACGCAGCCTGGCGGCTTGAGCCGCCGTGGCGCGGTCCGCGCGCCCGGCTGATTGAACTTGCGGCCGCCGCCCGCATCTACCGGCCAGATGGAATCACCCACCTGGGAACGCACGCAATGTTCAACCTGATGAAGACGGCCATCCTCATGGCCGCCATCACCGCGCTCTTCATGGCCGTGGGCCACCTCATCGGTGGCCGTGCCGGCATGATGCTGGCCCTGCTGTTCGCGCTGGGCATGAACTTCTTCAGCTACTGGTTCAGCGACAAGCTGGTGCTGAAGATGTACAGCGCCCGCGAGGTCGATGCCCAGTCCGAGCCCTACTTCTACGGCATGGTGCAGGAGCTGGCGCAGCGCGCGGGTCTGCCCATGCCGCGCGTCTACCTGATAGACGAAGAGGCGCCCAACGCCTTCGCCACCGGCCGCAATCCCGACAATGCCGCGGTGGCTGCCACCACCGGCATCCTGCGGGTGCTCAACCACCGCGAGCTGCGCGGCGTGATGGCGCACGAGCTGGCGCACGTGAAGCACCGCGACATCCTCATCAGCACCATCAGCGCCACCATGGCCGGCGCGGTGTCCATGCTGGCCAACTTCGCCATGTTCTTCGGTGGCCGTGACGAGGAGGGCCGTCCCACCAACCCGCTGGCCGGCCTGCTGGTGGCGCTGCTGGCGCCGCTGGCCGCCAGCCTGATCCAGATGGCCATCAGCCGCGCCCGCGAGTTCGAGGCCGACCGCGGTGGCGCCGAGATCAGCGGCGACCCGCGTGCGCTGGCCAGCGCGCTGGAAAAGATTCACGCCTACGCCACCGGCATCCCGCTGTCCACGGCCGAGCGCCACCCTGAAACGGCGCAGATGATGATCATGAACCCGCTGTCCGGCGGCGGCCTCAAGGGCCTGTTCAGTACCCACCCCGCCACCGAAGAACGTGTGGCGCGGCTGCTGGCCATGTCGCGCTGACGCTGAAAAAGTGCATCCGGGCACGAAAAAGGCGGTAGCCGTGCACTGCGCACATGCGCCGCGGTCAAGTCTGGCGGGGGGAGGCCGATATGCTGTGCAACCCCTGGCTGCCTGACCACGCCCTTGAAGCCCCGCCTGTCCCTGCTGCTGCCCGTTCTTGTCGCGCTCGCGGGCTGCGAGCCGCTGGGCATAGAGTCCGCCGGCGCCGTGGCGCACAAGCGTGAATCCGAAGGCAAGGCCGTAGGCGCAGCCTGCCGGCATGCCGGGCGCGCCATAGAAGACTGCTTCACGCTCAACCGCAAGGCGGACAAGGCCGCCGTCTACGCCGGCTGGCGCGAGATGAACGACTACATGCGGGAGAACAACATCCAAGTCGTCGCGCCGCAGTTGACGCCCACGCCAGGCTCCGCAGCAGCCAGCGCCTCGGCCGAGGCCGAGGTTGTGGACGCGCCGCGCGCCAAGCCGCGCAAGAGCAGCTCCTGAGAGCGTCCATCCCGGCCGGGCACAATCCCGGCAATGAATCAGGGTACTGAAGGTAGTGAAGGCGGCACCGTGCCGCCGTGGCGCCATCCGGCCTTTCGCACCGGGGTGCGCGAAATGACGTCCATCGCCCCGGGCATTGCGGCCTGGGGATTGGTGACGGGCGTGGCCATGGTCAAGGCGCTGGGCATGCCGCTGGCGCTGCTGATGTCGCTGGTGGTCTTTGCCGGCAGCGCGCAACTGGCGGCGCTGCCGCTCATCGCCGCGGGTGCGCCGGTGTGGGTGGTGTGGGCCACGGCGCTGTGCGTGAACCTGCGCTTCGTCATCTTCAGTGCGCAATGGCGGCCTTACTTCGCGCATCTGCCGCTTGGGCAACGGCTGCGCTTGGGCTACTTCACGGCCGACCTGAACTACGTGATGTTCATGAAGCGCTACCCCGAGCCACGGCCGTCGGCCGAGCAACTGCCGTACTTCTGGGGCGGCGTGGCGCTGAACTGGTGCGCGTGGCAGCTCCCTTCCATCGCCGGCATCCTGTTGGGCGAACGCGTGCCCACGCAGTGGGGCCTGGGCTTTGCCGGCACGCTGGCACTGCTGGGCTTGATGAACACGCTGCTGAGCGACCGCGCCACCTGGGTGGCGGCCGCCGTGGCGGGCTGTGCGGCGGTGGCGGCCTATGCGCTGCCACTGCGGCTCAACATCGTCGTGGCCATCGCTGCGGCGGTGGCCATGGGTTTGTTGATGGAGCAATGGCCCGTGCGCCGGAGGCCGTCGTGAGCGCCGTTGAAGCTTTCGTCACCATCCTGGGCCTGGGCGTGATCACCGTGGTCACGCGCACATTTTTCTTCCTTTCCAGGCGCGAGATGCCGTTGCCCGTGTGGCTCAAGCAGGGGCTGCGCTACGCGCCGCTGGCCGCGTTGGCGGCGGTGGTGGTGCCGGAAGTGGTGATGACGCGCGGTGAGCTCATACACACCTGGCAGGACGCGCGGCTCTTCGCCGTGGCCGCCGGCAGCGCTTGGTTCTGGTGGCGCCGCGGCATCCTGGGCACCATCGTCAGCGGCAGCGTGGTGCTGCTTGCGCTGCGCCTTGGACTGGGCTGGTAGCCGGGGTGGTCGCGGCGCGGGCCTAGAATCGTCGCCCTTCGGGAAATTTTCCCGCTTTCCGGCGCTCTTCTCCATGAATGTTCTCCGCTTCTCCGATCTCGTCGCACAGGGCCAGGTGGCCGGGCGGCGTGTCTTCATCCGGGCCGATCTCAACGTGCCCCAGGACGATTCCGGCCGCATCACCGAGGACACGCGCATCCGCGCCTCCGTTCCGTGCATCCGCATGGCGCTGGACGCCGGCGCGGCCGTGATGGTGACCTCGCACCTGGGCCGTCCCACGGAGGGCGAGTTCAAGCCTGAGGACTCGCTGGCCCCGGTGGCGCAGCGCATGTCGGAGCTGCTGGGCCGCGAAGTACCGCTGGTGAGCAACTGGGTCGATGGCGTGCAGGTCGCGCCGGGCCAGGTGGTGCTGCTGGAGAACTGCCGCCTCAACAAGGGCGAGAAGAAGAACAACGAAGCGCTGGCCCGCAAGATGGCGCAGCTGTGCGACGTCTTCGTCCATGACGCTTTCGGCACCGCGCACCGCGCCGAGGCCAGCACCTACGGCATCGCGCAGTTCGCGCCCGTGGCTTGCGCCGGCCCGCTGCTGGCCGCCGAGATCGACGCCATCTCCAAGGCGCTGGCCCAACCCAAGCGCCCGCTGCTGGCCATCGTGGCCGGCTCCAAGGTGAGCACCAAGCTCACCATCCTCAAGGCGCTGTCGGCTAAGGTGGACGGTCTCATCGTCGGCGGCGGCATCGCCAACACCTTCATGCTGGCCGCGGGCCTGCCCATTGGCCTGAGCCTGGCCGAGCCGGACCTCTTGGAAGAGGCCAAGGCCGTGATCGAGGCCATGAAGGCCCGCGGCGCCGAGGTGCCCATTCCCGAGGACGTGGTCACCGCCAAGCGCTTTGCCGCCGACGCGCCGGCCAGCGTCAAGGCCGCCAACGAGGTGGAGGCTGACGACCTGATCCTGGACATCGGTCCCAAGACCGCCGCCAAGCTCGCCGCGCAGCTCAAGGCCGCGGGCACCATCGTCTGGAACGGCCCGGTGGGCGTGTTCGAGTTCGATGCCTTCGCCAAGGGCACCGAGACGCTGGCGCGCGCCATCGCCGAGAGCCCGGCCTTCAGCATCGCCGGCGGCGGCGACACCTTGGCCGCCATCGCCAAGTACGGCATCGAGGGCGACGTGGGCTACATCTCCACGGGCGGCGGTGCCTTCCTGGAAGTGCTGGAGGGCAAGACCCTGCCGGCCTTCGAAATTCTCTCGCGCCGCGCCGCGGGCTGATTGCTGCTCAGCGTCCTTGGCAAACCCGGCACCCGAGCGGCGCCGGGTTTTTGCTCCTAGCTTCCAGTTTCCATCGCACTGACCATGCCGGCACGGGTGCCGCGAGAGCACCCGGCCGGCTCAGCCGTCGGCGTTGCCGGCACCTTACTCCGACCTGACACACCCCCCGCAGGAAGAGCACCATGTCCGAAGAAGCATCCATGTCCCCGGCCGAGCTGGCCTTGCGCGACGCTGCCCGCGAGTACCACCGCTCGCCCTCTCGCGGCAAGATTTCCATCGCGCCGACCAAGCCGCTGTCCAACCAGCGCGACCTGTCGCTGGCCTATTCGCCGGGCGTGGCCTATCCCTGCCTGGACATCGAGCGCGACCCCAACCTGGCCGCAGAGTTCACCTCGCGCGGCAACCTGGTGGGCGTCGTCACCAACGGCACGGCGGTGCTGGGCCTGGGCGACATCGGCCCGCTGGCGGCCAAGCCCGTGATGGAGGGCAAGGGCTGCCTGTTCAAGAAGTTCGCCGGCATCGACGTGTTCGACATCGAGCTGGCCGAGAAGGATCCGGACAAGCTCATCGAGATCATTGCCGCGCTGGAGCCCACGCTGGGCGGCGTGAACCTGGAGGACATCAAGGCCCCTGAGTGCTTCTACATCGAGAAGGCCCTCAAGGAGCGCATGAAGATCCCCGTGTTCCACGACGACCAGCACGGCACGGCCATCATCTCGGGCTCGGCGCTGCTCAACGGCCTGGAGCTGGTGGGCAAGGACATCGGCCAGATCAAGCTCGTGGCCTCCGGCGCCGGTGCCGCGGCCATCGCCTGCCTGGACGTCATGGTGGGCCTGGGCGTGCGGCGCGAGAACATCTTCGTCGTCGACTCCAAGGGCGTGATCCATTCCGAGCGCGCCGACGCGCTGGCGGGCAAGCTCGACGAGAGCAAGCGCCGCTACTGCCAGAACACCTCCGCGCGCACCCTGGCCGACGTGGTGAAGGCGGCCGACGTGTTCCTGGGCTGCTCCACCGCCGGCGTGCTCACGCCGGAGATGGTCAAGACCATGGCCGACAAGCCCATCATCCTGGCGCTGGCCAACCCCGAGCCGGAGATCCGCCCCGAGCTGGCCAAGGCCGCGCGGCCGGACTGCATCATCGCCACGGGCCGCTCGGACTACCCCAACCAGGTCAACAACGTCCTGTGCTTCCCCTACATCTTCCGCGGCGCGCTGGACTGCGGCGCCACGCGCATCACCGAGGAGATGAAGCTGGCGTGCGTGCGCGAGATCGCCGCGCTGGTGAAGGCCGAGATCAGCGACGAGGTGGCCGCCGCCTATGCGGGCCAGGAGCTCAAGTTCGGCCCCGACTACCTCATTCCCAAGCCCTTTGACTCGCGGCTGATCCTGCGCATCGCGCCGGCCGTGGCCAAGGCTGCCGAGGAAAGCGGCGTGGCGCTGCGCCCCATCACGGACCTGGACGCCTACCGCCAGTCGCTCTCGCGCTTCGTCTATCAGACCGGCATGGTCATGCGCCCGGTGTTCGCCACCGCCAAGTCCAAGCCCGCGCGCGTGGCCTACGCGCAGGGCGAGGACGAGCGCGTGCTGCGCGCGGTGCAGGTCGTCATCGACGAAGGGCTTGCGAAACCGATCCTGGTCGGCCGCCCGGCCGTGATCCAGATGCGCATCGAGCGCGAGGGCCTGCGCATCCGTCCGGGCGTGGACTTCGAAGTGGTGGACCCCGAGGACGATCCGCGCTTCCGCGCCTACTGGGAGGAGTACTACCGCCTCATGGGCCGCGAGGGCATCACGCCCGACATGGCCAAGGTCGCGGTGCGCCGATCCAACACGCTGATCTGCGCGCTCATGGTGCGCCGCGGCGAGGCCGACGCCATGCTCACCGGGCTGGTAGGCCGCTACGACCAGCACCTGGAGCATGTGCGCAACGTCATCGGCCTGGCGCCGGAAGCCAAGGTCATGGGCGCCATGAACGCCGTGCTGCTGGACGACCGCACGCTCTTCATCACCGACACCTTCGTCAACGAGGAGCCGGACGCCGAGTCGCTGGCCGAGATCGCCCGCATGGCCGCCGAGGAAGTGCGCCGCTTCGGCCTGCCGCCCAAGGTCGCCTTCCTGTCGCACTCCATGTTCGGCTCGTCCACGCGGCCCGCGGCCAAGCGCATGCGCGCCGCGGCCGACCGTTTCAAGCAGATCGCCCCGAACGTCGAGTGCGACGGCGAGATGCACGGCGACGCCGCGCTGTCGCAGGACATCCGTGACCGCATGCTGCCTGAGCAGAGCACGCTCACGGGCGAGGCCAACCTGCTGGTGCTGCCCAACATCGACGCGGCCAACATCCTCTTCAACGTGCTGAAGATGACCGGCGGCCACGGCGTCACCGTGGGCCCCGTGCTGTTGGGCGCGGCCAAGCCCGCGCACATCCTCACGCCCTCGGCCACGGTGCGCCGCATCATCAACATGACGGCGCTGGCCGTGGCGGACGCGGCCGCCGAGTGAGGCCCGTCCCACCCGCCGGGCAGCGCGAGCCGCCCGTGACGGCTTGAGGAAGAAGGACAAGCGGCGGCGCCGATAATGCGCCGCCGCTTTTTCTTTTTTTAGACCCTTCCCGCTTTCCCCCGTCAAACCCCTCTCTCGGAGACTGCATGTCGCGCCAGACCAAGATCGTCGCCACCCTGGGCCCCGCTTCCTCATCGCCGGAAACGCTGGAGAACCTGATTCGTGCCGGCGTGGACGTGGTGCGGCTGAACTTCTCGCACGGCACCGCGCAGGACCACATCGACCGCGCGGCCATGGTGCGGACCGCGGCTGAGCGCGCGGGCAAGTCGGTGGCCATCATGGCCGACCTGCAGGGGCCCAAGATCCGCGTGGGCAAGTTCGAGAACGGCCGCGTGATGCTGGAAGCCGGCCAGCCCTTCGTCCTGGACGCGGCGTTCAAGGAGCCCGGCAACGTCGAGCGCGTGGGCCTGGACTACAAGGAGCTGCCGCGTGACGTGAAGCCCGGCGACGTGCTGCTGCTCAACGACGGCCTGATCGTCCTCACCGTGGACCGCGTGCAGGGCGAGGCCGTGCACACGCTGGTCAAGATCGGCGGCGAGCTCTCCAATAACAAGGGCATCAACAAGCAGGGCGGCGGGCTGACCGCGCCCGCGCTCACGGCCAAGGACATGGAAGACATCCGCACGGCGATGAGCTTCCAGTGCGAGTACCTGGCGGTGAGCTTTCCCAAGAACGCCACGGACATGGAAATGGCGCGCCAGCTCGCCAACGTGGCCGGCGAGCCCTGGCGCCACAAGCCGGGCATGATCGCCAAGATCGAGCGCAGCGAAGCCATTCCGCAGCTCGAGGCCATCCTGCGTGCCAGCGACGGCATCATGGTTGCGCGCGGCGACCTGGCGGTGGAGGTGGGCAACGCCGCCGTGCCGGCGCTGCAGAAGAAGATGATCAAGATGGCGCGCGCCATGGACAGGCTCACCATCACCGCCACGCAGATGATGGAGAGCATGATCGTCAACCCGGTGCCCACCCGCGCCGAAGTGAGCGACGTGGCCAATGCCGTGCTCGACGGCACCGACGCCGTGATGCTCAGCGCCGAGACCGCCGCGGGCCGCTACCCGGTGGAAACCGTGGCCTACATGGCCGCCATCTGCGTTGAGGCCGAGCGCGCCGAGGACTCGAAGCTGGACGGCGACTTCTCCAACCGCCGCTACGCCCGCATCGACCAGAGCATCGCCATGGGCGCGCTCTTCACCGCACACCACCTGGGCTGCAAGGCCATCCTGGCGCTCACGGAGAGCGGCTCCACCGCGCTGTGGATGAGCCGCCACCGCATCCACACGCCCATCTACGGCCTGACCTCGCAACCGCTGACGCAGCGCCGCATGGCGCTCTACCGCAACGTGCAGCCCATGCTTATGCCGCGCCTGAACGACCGCGACGAGGCGCTCAGGCAGGCCGAGGCACTGCTGGTGGCACGCGGCGTGCTCATGCCGGGCGACACCTACGCCATCACCTGCGGCGAGCCCATGGGCCACCCCGGCGGCACCAATATGCTCAAGGTCATGGAAGTGCGCTGAAGCGCTTGGCCGGATGCGCGCCTGGCCACGCCGGGCGCCGTGTCAAACGGCGTGCCCATGCACCGCGCTTGACGTGCATCGATCCGCCCGCTTTGGGCGGGCGACCCGTAAGCGGACCGCTGGGGGTGCGTCGGTAAAATTCAAAATTCGCGGCCGGCAAGGGCCGTTTTGCAGATTTTTTTAACACCTCCCCGGGGACTTTCACCATGCCTCTCGTCTCGATGCGCCAGCTGCTGGACCATGCCGCCGAAAACGGCTACGGCATTCCGGCCTTCAACGTCAACAACCTGGAGCAGGTGCAAGCCGTGATGGAAGCCGCCAAGGAAACCGGCGCGCCGGTGATCCTCCAGGCCAGCGCCGGTGCCCGCAAGTACGCAGGCGGCAGCTTCATCAAGCACCTCATCCAGGCCGCCGTTGAGGCCTACCCCGAGATTCCGCTGGTGATGCACCAGGACCACGGCCAAAGCCCCGCCATCTGCGGCGGCGCCATCGACCTGGGCTTTGGCTCGGTGATGATGGACGGCTCGCTGATGGAGGACGGCAAGACGCCTTCCAGCTACGAGTACAACGTGGACGTCACCCGCAAGGTGGTCGAGATGGCCCACAAGGTGGGCGTGACCGTCGAGGGCGAGTTGGGCTGCCTGGGCTCGCTGGAAACCGGCGAAGCCGGTGAAGAGGACGGCATCGGCGCCGTCGGCAAGCTGGACCACGCCGCGCTGCTGACCGACCCCGAGCAGGCCGCCGACTTCGTCAAGCAGACGCAGCTGGATGCGCTGGCCATTGCCATCGGCACCAGCCACGGCGCCTACAAGTTCACCCGCAAGCCCACGGGCGACATCCTGGCCATCTCGCGCGTGAAGGAAATCCACGCCCGCATCCCCAACACCCACCTGGTGATGCACGGCTCCTCCTCCGTGCCGCAGGATCTGCTGGCCATCATCAACCAGTACGGCGGCAAGATGAAGGAGACCTACGGCGTGCCCGTCGAGGAGATCCAGGAAGCCATCAAGTTCGGCGTGCGCAAGATCAACATCGACACCGACATCCGCCTGGCCATGACGGGCGCGGTGCGCAAGTTCCTGGCCGAGAACCCTGACAAGTTCGACATGCGCGAGTGGATGAAGCCCGCCCGCGAGGCCGCCAAGCAGGTCTGCAAGCAGCGCTACATCGAATTCGGCTGCGAAGGCCAGGCCGGCAAGATCAAGCCGCTGTCGCTGGAGCAGATCGCCCAGGCTTACACCAGCGGCGCGCTGGCCCAGGTGGTGCAGTAATAAGTCACGCACTGCTTGCGCGGGCTGACGAGTCCGCGCCCAAGCTCCAAAGGCCCGCCTCGGCGGGCCTTTTTGCTGCTTCTACAATCGCCGCCTCATTTTTGAAGCACCGCCGATCCGGACCGCCATGACCTCTGCACTGCTCGAGAGCTCCATCACCTCCCTGCCGCTGCTGGCGCGCGGCAAGGTGCGCGACAACTACGCCGTGGGCGCCGACCGCCTGCTGATGGTGGCCAGCGACCGGCTTTCGGCCTTCGACGTGGTGATGGGCGAGCCCATTCCGGGCAAGGGCGAGCTGCTGACGCAGATGGCGATGTTCTGGTTCCAGCGCCTGGGCCACGTCGTTCCCAACCACCTCACGGGCGAAGACCCGGAGTCCGTCGTGACCGAGGCCGAGCGCGCCCAAGTGCGCGGCCGCTCCATGCTCGTCAAGCGCCTGAAGCCCCTGCCGGTGGAAGCCGTGGTGCGCGGCTACCTGGCCGGCAGCGGCTGGAAGGAATACCAGCAGGACGGCCGCGTCTGCGGCGTGCAGTTGCCCGCGGGCCTGCACAACGCGGCCAAGCTGCCTGAGCCCATCTTCACGCCCGCCACCAAGGCCGAGATGGGCGAGCACGACGAGAACATCAGCTTCGAGCGCATGGTGGAGATCGTCGGCAAGGAGCTGGCCGAGCAGGTGCGCGAGGTGTCCATCCGCCTGTACCGCGAGGCCGCGGACTACGCGCTGACCAAGGGCATCATCATTGCCGACACCAAGTTCGAGTTCGGCCTGGACGAGGCCGGGCAGCTCACGCTCATGGACGAGGTGCTCACCCCCGACTCCTCGCGCTACTGGCCCGTGGAGAGCTACGCCGATGCCGTGGCCCGCGGCGACAACCCGCCCAGCTACGACAAGCAGTTCGTCCGCGACTGGCTGGAAGCCGCGCAGGTGGACGGCAAGCCCTGGGGCAAGCAGGCTCCCGCGCCCGCGCTGCCGGCCGAGGTGGTGGAGAACACCGCCGCCAAGTACCGCGAGGCCCTGCAGCGGCTCACGGCCTGAGCTTCACGCCACTGCGCGCGGCCATGGCCGTGCATTACGTCACTGGGCCTGCGTGTAAACCCGGATGAAACGGGTGTGCCGTAGGCACGATGTGACGTGCAGGATTTGAAGCAGTAACGCGCGCTCTGCAGAGGCGCCGTGGAGGAGAGGTACCCATGCTCAGACTTTTTCGCCGTTCAGACGGCAGCGGCGCCACCGAACGGGTCGATGCCGACGTGGAAGCGGCCACGCCCACGGCAACTTCCGATGCCGTGGCCGTCGTGCGGGCGATGTCTGCGCAGGCGTCCAACGTCGGCCGTGACGCCGCGGAAGTGCGCGGTGTCATGGAAGACGCGCAAAAGATCGTCCACGCCCAGGGCCTGGCCATGCAGCAGGTCGCCAGGCAGCTCGAAGAGGTGCACACCGCGCAGGGCTCCATTGCCAACGTGACGCTGGAGACGCTGCAGGCCGTGGCCCATGCGCGCGAGGCGCTGCAGTCCGTCAGCCGCGAGGTGCAGGGCATCATGCAGACGCTGCACCAAGTGGCGGATGCGGCCGGGCAGATCACGCAGATCGCACTGCAGACACGGCTGGTGGCCTTCAACGCCTCGGTCGAGGCCAAGCGCGCGGGCGACGCGGGGCGGGGCTTCGGCGTGGTGGCTGACGCGGTGAAGGATCTGGCCGGCAAGGTCGAGACCACCTCCAAGGCCATCATGAGCACCGTGGGCCAGCTCGACGAGCGCATCGAGAACTTCAGCCGCGACCTGCGCTTCGACGAGACAGCCGATGTGCGCTCGCGCAGCGCCGTGCACACGGCCTTCAGCAGCGTGGAGCAGGACGTGGAGCGCATCAGCCAGGCCGCGGACCAGAGTCGCAACATCTGCGCCCGGCTCAACGAGAACGCCCAGGAGCTCGGCAGCGAGGTGCAGCAGGCTAGCGCCAAACTCAACGGCGCGCTCGCTTGCAGCGAACGCTTCCTCAAGGTGTCCGAGGCCATGATCGAGCAGGTCGCGGGCTTCGGCATAGAGACCGACGACACGCCCTTCATCCAGGCCGCGCAGCAGGCCGCGCAGCAGATCTCCACCCTGCTGGAGAACGCCGTGCGCAGCGGTGCCATCCGCCAGGCCGACCTGTTCGACGATCAGTACCGCGCCATCCCCCACACCAACCCGGCGCAGCACCTCACGCGCTTCGTGGAGCTGGCCGACCGCCTGTTCCCGCAGGTGCAGGAGCGCATGCTGGGCATGTCGCCGCGGGTGAGCTACTGCATCGCCGTGGACCGCAACGGCTACTGCGCGATGCACAACAAGAAGTACTCGCAGCCCCAGCGCGGCAACGTGGCCTGGGACACGGCCAACAGCCGCTACCGCCGCATCTTCAACGACCGCACGGGCCTGGCTTCGGCACGCAACCAGCGGCCCTTCCTGCTGCAGACCTACCGCCGCGACATGGGCGGCGGCCAGCATGTGCTGCTCAAGGAGGCGTCGGCGCCCATCGTCGTGGGCGGCCGCCACTGGGGCGGGCTGCGCATAGGCTTCAGCTTCTGAAGCCCGGCGCGCCGCGCGGCGCCGTCTTGACGGGCGCATGAACGACAACGGCCCGCGATCCGCGGGCCGTCGTCATTGGCGGGCCCGCTTCAGGCGGGCCGGGGCAGGGCGCTCAGAATAGCGCCATGCTGAGCTTGCGGCGGTACTGGTCCACCACCGGGTCGGCCGGCACCGTGTCGGCCTTGCCGGTGACTTCCAGCGTGCCCTTCTTGGCCTCGGCGGCGGGCTTGGGGGCGGGCTTGGCCATGAGCTCCAGGATGGCGACGTAGGCCTTGCGCGCGAGCTCGCCGTTCCAGGCCTTGTCGCGCATGAGGATTTCCAGCAGCTCGTCCATGGCCTGGGTGAAGCGGCCGGCGGCCAAGTGCGTCTGCGCCAGCTCGAAGCGGGCCTCGAAGTCGCGCTTGTTGGCGGCGATGGCCGCGGCCAGCGCGTCGGCGCCGCGCGCGGTGGCGGCTTTTTCGGAAGCGTCCAGCCAGTGGCCCAGCGCGGCGATGCGGGCGTCGAACTGGGCCTTGGCCGCCATGGGCTCCCAGGCCTGGCGCGCCAGCGCCACCTGGCCGCGCTGCAGCAGCAGCTTCACCACGTCGCAGCGCACGGTGTCGTTGTCCGGGTCGTTGGCGATGGTGGCCAGCAGCCGCTCCAGCGCCGCGCCGGGGTCGCCCTGGGCGGCCAGGGCCTGGGCTTCCTCGTGCTCCTCCTCGGCCTGCGCTTCCTGGGCGCTGGGCACGTGGCGGTCCAGGAATTCGCGGATCTGCGCCTCGGGCTGCGCGCCCACGAAGCCGTCCACGGGCTGGCCCTGGACGAAGAGCACGCAAAACGGGATGGAGCGCACGCCAAAGGCCTGGCTGAGCTGGCCGGCGATCTCGGGCTGGTCGTCGCTGTCGAGCTTGGCCAGCTTGAACCGCCCGGCGTAGGCCACCTCCAGCTTCTCCAGCAGCGGACCCAGCGTGCGGCAGGGTCCGCACCACGGGGCCCAAATGTCCAGCAGCACGGGCTGGCGCATGGACTCGGCGATGAGTTCCTGTTCGAAGTTCTGGATGGTGATGTCGGTCATGTCGTTGGAGAGGCGATGGACAGAGGCGTTGGGCGGCCTTGGGAAAACGTGCCCGCCTACAATGCAAGGTTTCCCTGATTTCCCGTGGAGCACGCAGTGAATACGGCCCCAGTGACGGTGGGCGTGGTGATGGGGTCCAGCAGCGACTGGGAAACCATGCAGCACGCCACGCAGATTCTCGCCGAGTTCGGCATCGAGTTCGAAGCCAAGGTGGTCTCTGCCCACCGCATGCCTGACGACATGTTCGCCTACGCCGAAAGCGCCGCGGAGCGTGGCCTCAAGGCCATCATCGCGGGCGCGGGCGGTGCGGCGCACCTGCCCGGCATGCTGGCGGCCAAGACCACGGTGCCCGTGCTGGGCGTGCCGGTGGCCAGCCGGCACCTGAGCGGCGTGGACTCGCTGCACTCCATCGTCCAGATGCCCAAGGGCATCCCCGTGGCGACGTTCGCCATCGGCACGGCCGGCGCGGGCAATGCCGCGCTGTTCGCCGTGGCCATGCTGGCCAACGAAGACCCGGCGCTGCGCGAGAAGCTGCAGGCCTACCGCGCGCGCCAGACCGAGGTCGCCCGCGCCATGACGCAGGACCTCAAATGATCCACTCCGCACTGTTGCCCAATGCCCTGGGCGAGGACGGCCGCCCCGCCACGCTGGGTGTGATGGGCGGCGGCCAGCTCGGCCGCATGTTCGTGCAGTCGGCCCAGGAGATGGGCTTCGTCACCGTGGTGCTGGACCCGGACGTCGCCAGCCCCGCCGGCGCCGTGGCGCACCACCACATCCGCGCCGGCTACCTCGACGAGCAGGGCCTGGCGCAGCTCATGCAGCGCGCCAGCGCCATCACCACCGAGTTCGAGAACGTGCCCGCCGCCGCGCTGCTGACCCTGGGCGGGCAGCGCCCCGTGGCCCCGGCCGCCGACGCCGTGGCCGTGTGCCAGGACCGCGATGCCGAGAAGCGCCACTTCCGCGGCTGCGGCGTGCCCTGCGCGCCCTGGGCGCTGCTGGAGACGGCCGAGCAGCTTGCGGCCGTGGCCGATGAGCTGCTGCCCGGCATCCTGAAAACCGCGCGCATGGGCTACGACGGCAAGGGCCAGATCCGCGTGGCCGACCGCGAGCAGCTCGCTGCGGGTTGGGCCGAGCTGGGCGGCGTGCCCTGCGTGCTGGAAAAGATGCTGCCGCTGCAGCGCGAGATCAGCGTCATCGTGGCCCGCGCGGCCGACGGCGCGATGGTGAACTTCCCCGTGCAGCAGAACCTGCACCGCGACGGCATCCTGGCCGTCACGCAGGTGCCCGCGCCTGACGTGCCTGAGGCGCTGCAGCAGCAGGCCGTGCAGTGCGCGCAGTCCGTGGCGCAGTCGCTGCGCTACGTGGGCGTGCTGTGCGTGGAGTTCTTCGTGCTGCAGGACGGCTCGCTGGTGGCCAACGAGATGGCGCCGCGCCCGCACAACTCCGGCCACTACAGCATCGACGCCTGCGACGTCTCGCAGTTCGACCTGCAGGTGCGCACCCTGGCCGGGCTGCCGCTGGTGCAGCCGCGGCTGCACTCCAGCGCCGTGATGCTCAACCTGTTGGGCGACCTGTGGTTCGACGCGCAGGGCGCCGAGCGCTCGCCGCCCTGGCCGCAGGTGCTGGCGCTGCCCGGCGTGCAACTGCACCTCTATGGCAAGGCGGCGCCGCGCCCCGGGCGCAAGATGGGCCACCTGACCGTCACGGCCGCCGACGCCGCCACGGCGCGCGACGCGGCGCTGCAGGCCGCGTCGCTGCTGGGCCTGGCGCCCTTCTGACCATGCCGCTGATCGACGGCGCCGACCCCCACGCCCTGGCGCAGGCCGCGGCCCACCTGGCCGCGGGCGAGCTGGTCGCCTTGCCGACCGAGACCGTCTACGGCCTGGGCGCGCGCGCCGACGACGATGCGGCCGTGGCCAAGATCTTTGCCGCCAAGGGCCGGCCCAGCGACCACCCGCTCATCGTCCACGTCAGCGACGCTGCCGAGGCGCCGGCCTTCACGCCCGCGGCGCAGCAGCCGCTGGCGCGCCGGCTGATGGACGCCTTCTGGCCTGGGCCGCTGACGCTCATCCTGCCGCGGCGCGAGGGCGTGGCCACGGCGGCCGCGGGCGGGCAGGACAGCATTGGCCTGCGCTGCCCGGCGCACCCCGTGGCGCATGCGCTGCTGCAGGCGGCCGCCCGCTTGGGCGTGCCCGGCGTGGCCGCGCCCAGTGCCAACCGCTTCGGCCGCATCAGCCCCACCACCGCCGCGCACGTGTTGGGCGAGTTCGGCGAGGAGCTGCTGGTGCTGGACGGCGGGGCCTGTGCCGTGGGCATCGAATCCACCATCGTGGACCTCACGCGCGGCGAGCCCGTGCTGCTGCGCCCGGGCGTGCTCACGCCGGCGCAAATTGAGGCCGCCTGCGGCCAGCCCCTGCGCGGCCGCGATGCCCAGGCCCCGCGCGCCTCCGGCACGCTGGAGGCGCATTACGCCCCGCGCGCACCGCTGCGGCTGCTGGACGCCGATGCGCTGCGCCAGGCCCTGGCCGGGCCACGCGAGCCGGGGATGGCGCTGGCGCTATATTCCCGCTCCGTCGAGCCGCCTCCCGGCGTCACCCACCGCCGCATGCCGGACGACGCGCGTGCCGCGGCCTTCGAGCTGTTTGCCGTGCTGCGCGAGCTGGATGCGCAGGGCGCCACGCACATCTGGGTGGAACGCCCACCCGCCACGCCGGAATGGGACGGCGTGCGCGACCGGCTGCAGCGCGCCGCCGCGGCCGCCTGAACCTCAATGCCAATGCCGGCGGCCGGCAGGGCCGCCCTGGAGAACCGATGAGCCTGAATCGACTGTTTGCACGCCGCCCTGGGCGTGTGTCTCTGGCCCTGTGTGCCGCGGCGGTGCTGAGCGCCTGCGGCGGCGGCGACCGCGTGGAGCCTTACGTGCCGCAGCGGCTGCTGGCCTATGGCGACGAGCTGAGCCTCATCGACGACGCCACCGTCGCCACCGGCACCAACACCGTCACCGGCGCGGCCACCAGCAGCGCCGCCGGCAACGGCGTGAAGTACACGATCAACGGCTTCAACGGCACCACGGGCGCGCTGGACTGCACCGTCAACCCGATGTGGGTGCAGCAGCTGGCCGCCGACATGGGCATGGCCTTCAAGCAGTGCGCCGGCAGCTACACCACCTTCGCGGCCGAAACCCGCGCCACGGTGGGCGCCCGCACCGGGGATGTGGTGACGAAACTGGCCGCGCTGCGCACCACGGCGCCCGTGCCCACCAGCAGCACGCTGGTGACGGTGCAGGTGGGCATGTACGACATCAAGGCCTTGTACGACGCCGCTGCCGCCGACGGCACCGTCACGGCCGACGAGGTTACCGCCGCAACGGCCGAAGCCACGCGGCTGGGCAAGCTGCTGGCTGCCGAGGTCACGCGCTTCACCGAGGCGGGCATAGGCATCATCGTTGCGACCGTGCCCGATATCGGCCAGTCGCCCTACATGGTCTCCCGGGGCGCGACGGCCAACGTCCAGGTGTGGACGGCCGCTTTCAACGAGGCGCTGGTGACCAACATGCCGCCCGACGGCCACAAGGTGGGCCTGATTTTCGGCCGTCCCTACGGGCTGGACCGCAACGGCAACCCGGGCGACGGCTACACCAACGGCCGCAATTGCGTCGCCGGCACCAACACGCCCTTGTGCACCACCTCCACGCTCACGGACGCCAGCAAGATCAACAACTGGATCTGGGCCGACGACCTGCACCCTTCGCCCTACACGCATTACGTGATGGGCACCGCCGCCTACAACCGCGTGCGCAACACGCTGGCGCCTGGCCAGTGATCCGGCCAGCGCCGCGGCCTCAAAAGGCGCGGCGCACGCCGCGGCCACGCCGCCTGGCGGCGCTTCAATCCTGCGCCGTCCACTGCAGCAGCGCGTCCAGCACCGGGCGGGCGGCCGAGGCCTGCGGGTGGTTGACCAGGGCCACCAGCACGTGGCGGCGGCCGCTGTTGCCCAGCACGTAGCCGGCCACGGCCGCCACGTCGCGCAGCGAGCCCGTCTTGAGGTGGGCGCGTCCGGGCTCGCCGTTCCAGCGTTTGACCGTGCCGTCCAGGCCCTGAATGGGCAGCGAGGACATCAGCTCCGGCATCCAGGGCGCGGACCAGGCCGTCTGCAGCAGCCGGCCCAGCAGCGCCGCGCTCAGCCGCGTCTGGCGCGATAGGCCTGAACCGTTGTCCACCACCGCGCCGGCGGCCGCCTCGGGGCCCAGGCGCTGCAACAACCAGTTCCCCATCACCGCGCGCGCGCCTTCCACGCTGCCTGAGCCCTGGCGCTCCAGCGCCAGCGTCAGGAAGAGCTGCTGCGCCATCACGTTGTTGCTGAACTTGTTGATGTCGCGCACCACCTCGGCCAGCGGCGGCGAGGTGAGCTCGAAGCTGGGCGGCGCGTCGGCCGGGGCGCGGCCCTCGCGCACGCCGCCGCGCAGCTTGCCGCCGGCTTCCGTCCAGAGGGCCTGCAGCAGCCGCGCGTCGAAGGCGCGCGGGTCGGCATAGGCCAGCGGCCACTGGCGCTCGCCGCAGGCCAGCGGGTAGCGGCCGGCCAGGCGCAGCCGGGCGGGGTCGGCGAAGTCGGCCTTGAGCACGCCGCGCCAGTCGCCGCAGGCGGCGTTGGACAGCGGCACCACCGCGTCCACGCGCACGCCCTCCAGCGGCGGCTCCAGCCCAACGCGGGCCACGCCGTGCGCGGCGTCCGGCATGAAGCTCAGCATCAAGGCGCGCAGGTTGAGCAGCAGTGCGTCGGGCAGCACGTTGTAGGGGCGCAGCGGCTCGCCGTCGAAGTCGCCCGCGCTGCCGGCGGCAGGCTCGAAAGCCGCGCGGTCCAGGATGAAGTCGCCCTCGATCTGGTCCACGCCCATGGCGCGCAGCCGCCGCATCAGCAGGTACAGCCGCTCCTGGGTGAGCTTGGGATCGCCGCGGCCCTGGATGAGCACCGAGCCGCGCAGCCGGCCGCGCTCCACCTCGCCCAACAGCCACACCGGGGTGCGCCAGCTCCAGGCCGGGCCCAGCAGGTCCAGCGCCGCGGCCGTGGTGGCCAGCTTCATGACCGAGGCGGGGTTCATGGGCTGCGCCGTGTTGAAGGCCAGGCGCTGCGCACCGTTGTTCACCTCCTGCACCAGCACGGCCAGCGCCTGCGGCGGCAAATTCACTTGCTGCAGCGCCTGGGCCACAGGCAGGGGCAGGGCGGCGGCGTCCGAGGTGCCGGAGGGTAAGGGCAGGGAGGTGGTCTGGGCCCGCAAGGCCATGGGCAGGGCGAGCAGGGCGGAGAGGCAGAGGCGACGGGTCGGCATGGCGGGGCATCCTAGCCGGCCCCCTGGCCGCGGGATGGGCCTGCCGGATAATCCGGGCCGATGGAAGCCCTGCTCTTTTCTTTCCCGTCGCGGGCCTGCTGGAGGCGTTGCGCATGAGCACAGCCCTGCTGGCGGTGGACTGCTCCACCGAGCGCCTGGTGCTGGCCGTGGCCGGCGCGCAGGGCGTGCTGACGCTGGACGAGGCCGGCGGCGCCGAGTCCTCGCGCCGCGTGCTGCCCGCGGCGCTGGAGCTGCTGCGGCGCGCCGGGCTGACGCTGGCCGGCCTGGACGCCATCGCCTTCGCCCGCGGCCCCGGCGCCTTCACCGGGCTGCGCACCGCCTGCTCCGTGGCGCAGGGCCTGGCCTATGGCGCGGGCAAGCCCGTGCTGGCGCTGGACAGCCTGCTCGTCGTGGCCGAGGACGCGCGCGCCCAATGCGGCGGCGGCGAGGGTTTCAGCGTCGGCGTGGCCATGGACGCGCGCATGAACGAGCTCTACGCCGCGCACTACCGGTTCACGCCCCAGGGCTGGCTGACGCTGCAGGAGCCGGGCCTGTACGCCCCCGGGGCTTGGCGCTGCGAGGCCGAGGTGCTGGCCGGCTCCGGGCTGCACCTGCTGCCCGTAGACGACGCCTCGTCTACCGCGCCGCGCCACGTGCCGCAGGCGCGCGACCGCGGCGGCGCCCTCATGCGGCTGGCCCAGCAGGCCTGGGTGGCCGGCCAGGCGCTGGACGCCGCACAGGCGCTGCCCCTGTACCTGCGCGACAAGGTGGCGCAGACCACGGCCGAGCGCGAAGCTGCGCGCGCCGCCACGGCCGCCGCCGGAGCGGCTGCATGAGCGCCGCGCTGCAGCCGCACCCCGTGCTGGAGCCCCTGCGCGTGGCGCACCTGGACGCCGTGATGGTGCTGGAGCAGGCCAGCTACGACTTCCCGTGGAGCCGCGGCAACTTCGTGGATTCGCTGCACGCGGGCTACTTCGCGCAACTGCTGCGCGAGGCGCCGGGCGGCGCGCCCGTGGGCTACTTCGTGGCCATGGACGGCGTGGACGAGATGCACCTGCTCAACATCACCGTGGCGCCCGCGGCACGGCGCCACGGCTACGCCCGCTTCATGCTCGACGCGCTGGTGCACCACTGCCGCCTGGTGGAGGCCGAAAGCCTCTGGCTGGAAGTGCGCGAGAGCAACACCGGCGCGCGCGAGCTCTACGAGCGCTACGGCTTTGCCCAGGTTGGGCGCCGCCGCGCCTACTACCCCGCGGCGGGCGGGCAGCGCGAGGACGCGCTGCTCATGAACCTGCCCATCGCGCCGCTGGAGGGCTGAACGCCATGGCCTACAGCGAACGCCAGCAGCAGATGCTGGCCTGGATGGGCATCAAGCTCTGGCAGCCCGCGGCGCAGGACGGCACGGCCCAAGCCGCGGCGGACCTGCACGCCGCCAACGCCGCGCCCGCCACCGAGCCGCCGCCGGCCCTGCCGGCGCAGCGCGTCCAGGCT
>NZ_JAXOJX010000035.1:0-79382 GCF_034427735.1 Azohydromonas lata | reverse complement strand
GCGCACGGCCTGCGCGCCACCGGCGCCGCGAAACAGCATGCCGATGGCGCGCTGCACCTGCGGCAGCTCCACGGCGGCGTCGGGGAAGGAGCGGTCGGCCGCACGCGTCACGGCGCGGTGCCACCACTGGCCTATGAGTTCTTCCATGGTTTCAGCTCACGATCAGCACGGTGCGAGGGCTTCAGCCCTCCTCCCGCTTCTGTCTTTGTGTCTCGCGCTGCGCCGCCTCGCCCTGCTCCCAGTTGAGCAGCGGCTCCTTGTCCAGCGGCCCCTGCGACACGTCGCACTCGCTCAGGCAACGCCCGCACTGCACGCAGGAAAACATCATTCGCTTGATGTTGCGCGGGTGCAGCCGCATGGGGCAGGCGTTGTCGCAGGCGCTGCCGGAGGGCGCCTTCACCGTCTCGCAGTCGCGGCAGTCGCGCGCGCGCTCGCGGCTGAAGGCCACCACCATGCCGCGCGGGTTGGCCATCCACACCAAGCTCTGGAACAGGCCCACCGCGCAGCCGAAGCGGCAGAACAGGTGCCGCGCGAAAGCGAACTCCAGCGTGAACACCGTCGTCGCAATCGCCAGGAACTTCGCCTGGTTGGGCGTGGACGTGCCGTGCAGCAACCCGCCCCAGACCTCGGCCGGCGGCAGCAAGTAGCTCAGCAGCGTCACGGCCCAAGTGAAGCCGAGGATCAGGCAGGACAGCGCGAACAGCGGCCACCAGCGCTTGCGCGCCGGGCGGTCGGCGCGTGGCAGCGCATGGCGGTCCCAGACGCTGAACTTCGCGCAGGCGCGGTGCAGCAAGTCGTTGAGCAGCTCCACCGCCGAGAAGTGCGGGCACAGCCAGCCGCACCACAGCCGCCCCCAGCGCCAGGCCACGGCCAGGAAGCCGCCCACCAGCGCCAGCGCCGGCAGCAGCGCGCGCAGCACGAAATTCAGCGCCAGGTGCGGCGCCGAGATCTGCCCGGCCGTGAAGGCGTCGATGCCCAGCGACCAGCGCATGCCCAGCACCCAGAGCTGCGTCTCGTTGAGGTCGAAACGCAGCAGGTTCAGCGCCGGGGCGAACACGAAGAAGGCGAAGAAGCCGGCCTGCAGCCAGTGCCGGCGCCGCTGCAGCCGCTGCGCGCTGCGCACGGCGGCGGTGTCGGCTGGTGGCTTGCGAACCGTCATGCGCCGGCGCGGCGTGGTTTGAGCCTCACCGCCGCAGCCCGCGGCCTTGTCGATCACTGCGCGCGCGGCCTCGGCGCCGGCGCGGCTGCCGCCGGGGGGCGGTCCTTCGAAAGCCATGGCCTCACCTTGTCGATGAACCCATCAGCCGCCGATGACGGCGCTGGTGAGCTCGGACAGCGCCGCGGCCGTCTCGGCATCGTCGGTGAGCGCGTCCACGATGGCGGCGCGGCAGGCCGCGGCCAGCGGCAGGCCCGCGCGCACCAGGCGCGCGGCCATCACCAGCAGCCGCGTGCTCACGGTCTCCTCCAGGTCGTGGTCGGTGAGCCGGCGCAGCGCCTGCGCCAGCCGCACCAGCGTGGCGGCCAGCGGCGGCGGCGCCTCGGCCTCGGCTTCCACGATGCGCTGCTCCACCTCCGCGGCCGGGTAGCCGAAGGTCAGCGCCACGAAGCGCTGCCGCGTGCTGGGCTTGAGGCTCTTGAGCAGGTTCTGGTAGCCGGGGTTGTAGCTGATGACCAGCATGAAGCCGGGCGCGGCCTGCAGCAGCTCGCCCGTGCGCTCCAGCGGCAGCACGCGGCGGTCGTCGGCCAGCGGGTGCAGGACGACGGTGGTGTCCTTGCGCGCCTCCACCACCTCGTCGAGGTAGCAGATGGCGCCCTGCCGCACGGCGCGGGTGAGCGGGCCGTCGCACCAGACGGTCTCGCCGTCGCCCAGCAGGTGGCGGCCCACGAGGTCGGCGGCGCTCAGGTCGTCGTGGCAGCTCACCGTCACCAGCGGACGGCCCAAGCGCGCGGCCATGTGCTCGACGAAGCGCGTCTTGCCACAGCCCGTGGGCCCCTTGATGAGCAGCGGCAGGCGCTGGTGAAAGGCGTGCTCGAACAGCTCGCACTCGGCGGCCTGCGCCATGTAGAAGGGCACGGCCGCAACCTGCCTGGCGGATGTGAATTCCATGGTGGAATTTCCGTCAGGCGCGCTGCGCCGGGGCGGCCTTGAGGCCCTTGCCGCCGTGCGCGGGCTGCTGCGCCAGCTCCTCGGCCGAGGCGCCGACGAAGAAGCTCGCCAGGTACATCAGCAGGCCCAGCAGGAAGATCACGCCGCCGGCGATGCGCACCCAGTAGAAGGTGGCGAGCTGGTCCTGCGTGGCCATGAAGGACATGGCGCCGCTGGTGGGCAGCCGCTGCAGCCACACCTGCAGCACGCCGGCGCCGGTGAGGGCCAGCACCATCACGCCCATGCCGATGCTCATGGTCCAGAAGCTCTTCTTCTCCAGGGCCTGGGCGCGCAGCGGGTTGGCCTCGCGGCCGCGCAGGATGGGCATGGCGTAGCTGATCATGGTGATCACCACCAGCACGTAGGCGCCGTAGAAGGCCAGGTGGCCGTGGGCCGCCGTCACCTGCGTGCCGTGCGTGTAGTAGTTCACCGGCGAGAGGGTGTGGATGAAGCCCCACAGGCCAGCGCCCAGGAAGCCGATCACCGAGGTGCCCAGCGCCCAAGTCACCGCGGCCTGGTTGGGATGCTCGCGGCGGCGGCGCTGCACCATGTTGAAGGCGAACACCGTCATCATGAAGAAGGGAATCGGCTCCATCGCGGAGAACACGCTGCCTATCGTCTTCCAGTAGCCCGGCAGGCCGATGAAGTAGAAGTGGTGGCCCGTGCCCAGGATGCCCGTCATCAGCGCGAAGGCGATGATGATGTAGAGCCACTTGTCGATCACTTCACGGTCCACGCCCGTGGTCTTGACCAGGACGAAGGCCAGCAGCGCGCCCAGGATCAGCTCCCACACGCCCTCCACCCACAGGTGGACGACGAACCACCAGTACATCTTGTCGCGCACCAGGTTGTGCGGGTTGACGAAGCTGAAGAGGAACAGCAGCGTCAGGCCCCACAGGCCCAGCATCAGCACCAGGCCCACGCTGGTCTTGCGGCCCTTGAGCATGGTCATGGTGAGGTTGAGCATGAAACCCACGGCCACCACCACGATGCCCAGCTTGGTGGGCAGCGGCTGCTCCAGGAACTCGCGCCCCATGGTCTGCAGCAGCTCGTTGCCCGTGAGCTCGGCCAGCTTGGCGTAGGGCACGGCCAGGTAGCCGACGATGGTCAGCGCGCCGGCCACCAGGAAGATCCAGAACAGCGCCACGGCCAGCTTGGGGCTCCACAGCTCGGTCTCGGTTTCCTCCGGAACGATGTAGTAGGCCGCTCCCATGAAGCCGAACAGCAGCCACACGATCAGCAGGTTCGTGTGAACCATGCGCGCCTGGTTGAACGGGATGTAGGGGAACAGGAAGTCGCCGATGACGTACTGCAGCCCCAGGCTCAGGCCGAAGATGATCTGGCCGGCGAACAGCGCCAGCGCCGCGATGAAGTAGAGCTTGGCGACGGCCTGCGACTTGTACTTGAGTGCAATGGGTTTCATGGTGTCAGCCCTCGATGTTCGGCGGCCACTTCTCGGTGTTGACCTGGCCGGTCCACTTCAGGAACTCCACCAGGTCGTCGAGTTGCTGCTCGTTGAGGTTGAAGTTGGGCATCTGCCGCCGGCCCGGCGCGCCGCTGGGCTGCGCCTTGATCCACGCCTTCACGAACTCGCCGCCGCGGCGCTCGATCACGTTGCCCAGCTCCGGCGCGAAGTACGCGCCCTCGCCCAGCAGCGTGTGGCAGCCGATGCAGTTGCGCGTCTCCCACACGGCCTTGCCGCGCACCACCGCCGGGGTGATGTCGGCCGCGTGCGAACGCTGCGGTATGTGCTGCTCGGTGTTGACGATCAGCGCGGTGAACAGCAGCGCGAAAAACACGCTGCCGCCCCAAAAAATGTTGCGGGCCTTCTGCTTGGTGAACCCGCCCTGGGTCTGGCTCATGACAAGCCCTCCTCGGTCGAAACACGATGGGGCTTAGCCTAGGGATTCACTCAGGCTTCTTCCTTGAACCGGTTCAAGAATCGGGACGTCGCCGCCCGCCGGCCGTGCACTTGACACGAATCAAGCACGCACGTGACCGCAAAAGCCCATCCACCAGGGCCGCGCAGCCTGCGGCGGGCCCTGAAAACCCGCCTTGCGGCAGGCCATAAAAAAACCCGCCTTGCGGCGGGTTGGCGGTGGAGCCGGCGCGCGGCCGGCTCAGCAAAGCGAAGCGGCGGCGGTCAGCGGCGACCGACGATCATGCCCACCAGGAAGCCGACGCCGGCGGCCACGGCGATGGAGCGCCAGGGCTTGTCGTGCACGTAGTCGTCGGCGGCCTGGCCGGCGGCGCGGGTCTTGTTGACGGCGTTGGCCTGCAGGTCGCGCAGGTCGTGACGGGCCTCGCGCAGCCGCTCGCGCAGTTGCGTGGCGCTGGCGCTGGCGCTGGCGGCGCTGGAGCGCATGAGCGCCTCGGCATCGGCCACGATGGCCTTGAGATCGCTCTTGAGCTGATCCATGCCGGGGTTGTTCGCCACAGGTGCATCAGGGGTGGTCATGTCGTTCATCGTGCGGTCCTCCGTGGTTGAAAGGGCTGGCGCAGGCCAGGTGCCGATACTTCGGCCACTACCTTAGCCCCAGGCCACGCATGGCGGCAAGCACCGTGCGCAACCCTGCAGCGCCAGATAAACCCTTGGAGCGGCCATGGAGCCGCCCTATCCATGCAGACCACGGAAAACGCCCGCGAGTTCCCCGCGGGTTGAAACACGGGCGGCGCGCGGCCGCCCGCGTGCTCAGGCCGGCAGGGCCTCGGCCTGCGCCGCAGCCAGGGCGCCCAGGACGGCCGTCGGCGTGAGCAGCCGCTCCATGAGCTCGCGCACGCTGCGGATCTGCGTGCCGAAGGGCAGCGCGCCCTTGCCGCGGAAGAACAGGCCCTTCTTGACCTCGCCGCGCAGCGCCGCGGCGAGCTGATGGTCGATGCAGAACTGGCCCCAGCCCTTGAGGCCGTCGCGCAGCCCGCACTGCGCCAAGCAGTCGAACACCTTGGTGCAGCGCGACTTGGCGTGCGCCTTCTCCTGCAGCTTGTCCTCGGCCTTGAGGTAGGACTGCAGCCACTGCGTCTTGATGCCGCGCGCGGGCAGGCCCGCCACGCTGGTGAACTCGGTCAGCTCCTCGTCGCGCGCCTCGGCCAGCACGCGCTTGAACTCGGGGTGCGCGTCGCACTCGTGCGTGACGGCGAAGGGCGTGCCCAACTGCACGCCGGCCGCGCCCAGGGACTGCAGCCGCACGATGTCCTCGTAGCTGCGCACGCCGCCGGCGGCGATGACGGGAATCTCGCGCTCTATGCCGGCCTTCCTGAAAAACTCCAGCACGGCGGGAATGACGTTCTCGAAGTCGAAGCGCGGGTCGTTGAGGTCCTGCACCTTGGCCGCGCCCAAGTGCCCCGCCGCCAGGCGCGGATGCTCGATCACGATGGCGTCGGGCAAGCGCTTCTTGCGCTCCCACTTCTTGACGATGAGCTGCACGCCGCGCGCATCCGACAGGATGGGCACCAGCAGCGCCTTGGGATGGTCCTGCGCCAGGTCCGGCAGGTCCAGCGGCAGCCCGGCACCCACGACCACGGCGTCAATGCCGGCCTCCAGCGCCCGCTTGACGCTGTTGGCGTAGTCGGCCACCGCGCGCATGACGTTCACGGCCACCAGCCCGCGTCCCTGCGAGAGCTGCTGCGCGGCCTTGATCTCGCGCTCCAGCGCTTCCAGGTTGGCCGCGTTGATGAGGGCCTTGCCCTCGGCCTCGCGGCCCGCGTGCGCGGCCGCGCCCTCGGTGCGCTCCATGAGGTCCGGGTGGTGGCGGCGCAGGTCCACCGAGCTGATGGTGCCCACGCCCCCCATGGCGGCCACGGTGCCCGCCAGCCGGTGCGCAGACACGCCCACGCCCATGCCGCCCTGCACGATGGGCAGCAGCGAACGGCCGCCCAACGACAGCGCCTTCAGGCTGCTTTGCTTCAAAACGGACGCAAGAAGGGAGTCGATGTGCGGATTCATGAAACGGGGCGGCAAGACGTCAAGCTGCGGACCATACGCAAGCCGATGCGCCGCCGCCTTGATCCTTGTCATGCGCGCCGTGATGAGGAAAGCCTGCACGGGAACACGTCGGCTTGATGCGTGTCAGGACGCACGTCCGCCGGAGAGGGTGCCCCGGGCCCCCGCCGGCCCTGTGCCGCAGCCCCGCCGGGGCACCTTCCCGCGGCCTGCACGCGAACAGGCCACCCGCACTTGCCGGCTCACCTGGACACCGGGAGCACCGGGTGTTTCCCTGGCGAAGTCCCCGCCGGCACTGTTGGGTTGGGCGCCGCGGCTTGCAGCCGCGCGGCGCGGTGGCGATGCTCCCGGCCATGGCCTTGGAACACGCATCCCCCCTGCAGCCCATGCGGCTGCTCACCGAGGGCGCCCTGCCCCCCGACGCCGTGAGCGTCAGCCTCATCAAGAGCGAGGAGCTGCAACTGCTGCGCGTGGTGCTGCGCGCCGGCGGCGTGCTGCCCGCGCACTGGGTGGCCGGCGAATGCACCATCCAGTGCCTCACCGGCACGGCGCAGCTCATCGCCGGCGACCAGCGGCTGGCGCTGGAAGCGGGCGACGTCGTCCTGGTGCCCAAGCACCAGCCCCACGAGCTGCAGGCCCGGCACGAGGACAGCGCGCTGCTGGTGACGATCCGGCTGGGGGCGTGAGGGGCGTGAAAGGCGTGAGACGGGCGGCGCGCGGGCTCAGCCCCGCGGTGGCCATTGCCCGCCAATCTCGTTGAACAGCTCCTGCGCCTCGCCCGGCCCGTCCTTGTAGGGCCCCGTGCCGCTGTGCTCGGCGCGCGAGGCGGGCACGAACGCGCCGCGCCGCACGTCGAAGACGTGCACCTCGCCGTCCTCGATCACGTAGTGCCAGCCGTGCAGCGTCAGCTCCCGCGCCTGCACGCGGCGGCGCACCATGGGGTAGTCCATCAGCCGCTCCAGTTGCAGCACCACCGCGCGCTGCTCGGTGCGGCGCAGCGCCTCCGGCGTGGGCACCACGGGCAGCGCGGCCTCGCGCGCCAGGTCCAGCCACACGTTCAGGTTCCTGGCCTCCGGCGACACCTCGCCGTACAGCGCCTGCATGGCCCCGCAGTGGCTGTGCCCGCACACCACGATGCGCTGCACCTGCAACTGCAGCACGGCGAACTCGATGGCCGCCGCCGTGCCGTGGTAGCCGGCCGAGCCGTCATACGGCGGTACCAGCGCCCCCACGTTGCGCACCAGGAACAGCTCGCCCGGCTGCGCGCCGGTGAGCAGGTGCGGCACCAGCCGCGAGTCCGAGCAGCCGATGAACGGCGTGGTCGGGTGCTGGCCCTCGTCCACCAGCGCCTTGAAATGCTGCTCGTAGCGGGGAAAGGCGTCGTCGTGGAAGCGGCGCAGCCGCTGCAGCAACTCGTCGTCGTGGTCAGGCATGGAAGAGGTTCTCGCGTGGCCGCCGCACGGCAACTTCGATGCCGGCAAGCTCCGGCGCCGCCGCACCCGGCATCGCGTCACGCAGCCCGCGGCCGCACTGGGGTGTTGGGTGTGTGGCTCAGCCGGTGAACACCCGCTTGGCCTGCGCCACCTTGTCGCGCAGCGGCGTCTTCATGACGGTGTCCAGCAGCTCGCCAACCTTGAAGGCATGGTGCTGCTCATGCACCACGCCCACCTGGGGCATGTCGGCCAGGCCCACCTTGCGGGCGTGCTCGACGAAGCCCGGGTTGCGCCAGAAGAAGCCGCCCGGCAGCGTCGTCGGGATCACCGCCGCGAAGAACAGCGCCCGGCCCAGCACCGACTGCGCCAGCGCCACCACCGCCAGCAGCGGCAGCAGCACCACCGCCAGGCCCGGCGCGGCCAGGGCGGCCAGGGCCAGCACCAGCGCCGCACCCAGCAGGCCATTGCGCAGCGCGTAGGAACGGCCGTACTGCGTGGTCTGGATGTAGAAGGACGCCGCACCCTCGCTGTGCTGCTCGCGCAGGTCGCGGGCATGGGCCAGCACCGCCGCGCCTTCCAGCGCCAGGCCGATGGCGGCCATGCCGGCCACGATGCGCACCAGCCCTTCAGAGGCCACGCCCAGCACCACCGCCACCACGCCCACCAGCAGCGCCCCCAGCGACAGCGCCGAGGCGATGAAGCTGGCATCCGTGTGCCAGTGGTTCCAGAACGGACGCGCCTTGATGCGGTACAGCTTGATCATGTAGAAGCCGCCGAACGCGATGCCCAGGCCGCCCACCGCGGCGAACACGCCCTGGAGCGCCCCCACCAGCGGCTGCGCCAGCCCCGGTACCGCGCGCTCGGCCACCGCCAGCGCCAGGTAAGCCCCCAGCCCGGCCGTGAACACCGTCACCCCGGCAATCTCACGCGCCACCGGCGAATACTTGAGGTTGTAATAACCGCGATAGAACCGGTGCGGGCGGCCCAAATGCATGTTCAGCTTGAACATGCCGAATATCAGCAGGCACATCATCGCCAGCAGCATAGTCAGCCAGGCCACGCTGTCCTGCAGCGCTGCCAGCGGCTGGAATATCGCCGCGCCCGCCGTCAGCAGCGCGAACGCACCGGCGGCCAATTGCGCGGTGAGCGTGAAGGCAATGTGCGAATTCTCGTGGCTGCCCAGCAGCTTCTTCAAATTCCAGTGCTTCTCGAAACCCTGCTTGGGGTCGAGCACGGGCACGTAATTTCCATCGTCGTCCTTGCGGTGGAACTTGATGGGCACGCTGTCCACGCGGTGCATGTCGCGCGCCAGCGTCTTGGTCTGCTGGAAGCGGGTGTTCGGGTGCGTGATTTCAGGTGACGGGAAACCGGGGATTTCCAGCTTGGCCTGCACGCGCCCTTCGGGAATATTTTCCACGACGCCGAAATCCAGCGCCTTGCCCACGCAGGCCGACACGCAAGCGGGCTTCAGCCCAACCTCCAGCCGGTCCACGCACATATTGCACTTGCTGACCGTGCCCTTGGCCTGGTCGAGCTGCGGCGCGTTGTACGGGCAGACCCAGGTGCAATAACCGCAGCCGAAGCAGATGTCCGGGTTCTGCAGCACCGCCCCATACTCGGCGAACTTCGTATAAGCCCGCGTCGGACACCCTTTCAGGCAAACCGGATCGTCGCAGTGGTTGCAGGCCAGCGAGATATTGATGCGCGACACGTTGGGAAAGGTGCCGCCCTCGATGAAACCCACCGAGCGGAAAGCCTGGTGCGCAGGATTGTCGTTTTTCTCCGAGCACGCGGTTTCGCAGGCATGGCAGGCGATGCAGTTGTCGGCATTGAAGAAAAAGCCGTGCTGCTTGTAGCGGTTGGGATTGTCGCCAACCATGCCGTCGCCGTTGATGTTAAGGCTCTGGCCGCGGCGCTCGTCGCCCACGGGAACCGTCTCAATGCCCTTGCCCCACTGGTTATGGCTCTTGCACGGCGCATCCGGCAAAACGGCGTAACCAGGCTCAAATTCTCTGCGTTCAAACATGATGTGCAACTCCGGCAAGCCTTAGAACTTGCGCATTTCCTTGCTCAGGATGGCCGCCTCGTGCTGGTCGGCAATTTTCTCGACGCGCACCGCGCCCTGCTTGAATGCAGGCTGGCGGGAATACGGATCGAGCAAGGCAATCGTCAGGCGGTTGGCGCAATCGTGGAAATGGAAGGGCAGGAACACCATGTTCCTGCGCACGCGCTGCGTGAGCTGCGCCATCACCACCGCATCGGAGCGGCGCGACACCAGGCGCACATACTCGCCACGCCGAATACCCATCTCCGCCGCCGTATCGGGATTGAGCTCGACGAAGGGAATCGGGCTGAACTTGTTGTTGTTCCCCACCTTGCCGGTCTTGGTGCGGGTATGCCAGTGCTCCACCAGGCGGCCGGTATTCAGCCAGAACGGGTATTGCTCGTCCGGCACCTCGTAATTCACGACGAAAGGCAGCGCAATCAGCTTGGCCTTGCCGTCGGGGAAGCGAAACGTCGCGTCCTGTGTGTAGAGCCGCTTGCCGCCCACCGGGGGCAGCTCGCCCCGCGCCGCCTGCTCGGCCGTGTAGGGCCACTGCACGCCGCGGCGCTGCTCCAGCAGCTCGTGCGTCATGCCGGAGATGTCGCAGAAACGGCCCTGGGACAGCCTGGCCATTTCCAAAAATATGTCCGACGCCTTCTCCGGAAAATTCACCCGGCCGTCCTCGTTGAACTTCTCGGCAATCTTGTTGAATATCCACAGGTCAGGCTTGGCCTGGCCCGGCGGCACGGCCAGGGGCGTGACGCGGTTGATGCGGCGCTCGGTATTGGTCATCACGCCGTCCTTTTCCGCCCAAGTGCCGGCGGGCAGGTAAACGTGCGCGTATTGATTGCACTCCGTGTCCTCGTAGCAGTCCTGCACCACGCAGAATTCCAACTGCTGCATGGCCCGCCGCACGCTCGCGGTATTGGGCAGCGAGCTCATGGGATTGGTGGCGACAATCCACAAGCCCTTGATCTGCCCCGTTTCCATGACCTTGAAGATATCGGTCTGCTTCAGGCCCACCTTCTTGGGGAAAAACTCGGGGTCGACGTTCCAGGCTTCCCCGATTTCCTTGCGGTGCTGGGCATCCTCCAAGTAGCGGTAATTCGGCAGCCCGGAGCAGGACGACCATTCCCGCGTGCCCATGGCATTGCACTGGCCGGTAATGGACAGCGAGGTGCCGCCCGGCTTGCCCATGTTGCCGGTGATCAAGGCGAGATTGTTGATGCCCACCACGCCGTCGGAACCATGGGTGCTCTGGTTGATGCCCATGGTCCAGATCTGCATGGCCGCCGGGGCCTTGGCAAACAGGCGGGCGACGACGCGAATGGTTTCCTCGTCGATGCCGCAAACCTTTGCGGCCTTGGCCGGGTCCCATTGGGCCACCTCGGCCTTCAATGCTTCCAGGCCGTTGCAATTGGCCTCGATATAGCGCTTGTCTTCAAGGCCTTCCTTGAAGATGACGTGCATCATGGCGTTTTGCAAAACCACGTCCGTGCCCGGCGTCAGCGGCAGGTGAATATCGGCCATCTGCGCCAGCATGGTGACGCGCGGGTCCACCACGATCAGCGGGAATTTGCGTTGCTCCTGCGCGTCCTTCAGGCGGTAATAAATGATGGGGTGCTGCTCAGGCAGATTCGAACCCCAGGCAATCAGGCAGTCGGTGTGCGAGAAATCCTCGTAGCTGCCCGGCGGGCCGTCGGAGCCGAACGAGCGCTTGTAGCCGGACACGGCCGAGGCCATGCACAGCGTGGTATTGCCGTCGTAGTTGTTGGTGCCGATGAGGCCGCGGGTGAGCTTGCCCAGCGTGTAGAACTCCTCGGTCAGGAGCTGGCCGGTGGAAATCACGGCCACCGAATCGCGCCCATATTGGGCCTGGATGCGGCGGAATTCGTCGCGCACCTTGAGCGTGGCGGCATCCCAATCGGTGGCTTGCCAATCTTCGTGCCAATGGCCGCGCATCAGCGGTTTCGTGCCGCGGCCGGAAGCGGCGAATATCTCGTGCTCCGCCAAACCCTTGAGGCAGAGTTTGCCGCGGTTCACGTCCGCGTCGGCCACGCCGCGCGAGGCGACGGGTTTGCCCTGGGCATTCAGGCCCACTTCTATGGAGCAGCCGGTCGAGCAATAACCGCAGGTCGCATATTTCCACGCCACCACACCCTTGTCGGCGAGGGTGATGGGGTTCTTCTGAGTTCTGCCAAACAACATGTTTTTCCTTGCTGAACCGGCCCGGGGCGCGCTGGGACCAGGGCTGTCGGTTTGCTCTCTCAGCAGGGCAGCTGCTGCTTGCGGGTGCCGGGGACAGCCATGGACAGCGCTTCCTGCTGCGCTCGTTGAGGCATGACTGTCCCGGTTTCCACCGACGCGGCACATTCTTCCGACGGTCAGTTTTCAGCAGCGGAAGGAGTACGCAGGGTTAACCCGACATAGTTCTTTGGAACTAAGGGCGTGAAAAATACACAGGAAACCTGGCGCCGCGGTTTCAAAGCGCAAAATATCTTGACCCATCAAAATAATGGGCAAATTAAAACAACAAGCAATAAATTCCACGGGCCGCGGAAATCACTTTTTTGAAACCCCTTGGCCCCCTTCACCGGTTCCAGCGGCATCCCGGCACGGCAGGTGCAGCGCCTGGGCGTGGACCGGGCCGGCGCCGCACTACAAGGGGTGTGACGGGCGTCAGACCTTGCAGGCTGCGGCGCGCAGTTGCACGGCAGCAGGCACCAGCTTCTTGGCCGGATGCCGCAAGGCGTGGCGTATGAGCCAGCGCAATTCGTTGTCCGCATCCGCCAGCCAGCGCCGGCACAGCTCGAACACGCGCTCGGGATGCCGCTTGGCGATGTCGCCCAAGTGGTTGGCGACGCTGCGGCGCACGTACAGCTCGGGGTCGTTCTTGAGCTTTTCCAGGAGGGGCAGCACCGGCGTGGGATCAGCGTCGAAGGCGGGAAGGCGCATGGCCCAGGGCAGGCGCGGCCGCGTGCCCTCGGAGCACAGGCGGCGCACGTGCGGGTCGGGGTCGTCCGTCCACTGCATCAGCCGCTCCAGGGTGCGCTGCGGCTCGCGGATCAGGAAAGGGCGTATGCAGAACTCAGCGCTGAAGCGGCGCGTCAATTCATATTGCGCCCGCATGGAAACTTCGAAAGGATCCTCGCCGCCATTACCTGCAGGGTCCAGCCCATATTGGGCGACGAAACTCACGTGCGGCAAATAGAAAAACACGGCCAGCCCCAATTCGTCGGTGCGCGCCATGGGCGGCGTGAGCGAGTCCAGCAGTATGGCGATGGCCGACGCGTAATTGGCGGGCAGGTATTTGCGCATCGCCCGCGCCAGGTGCACGCCGCGGTCCATGATGCCCAGCGGCTCCAGGCCTTCCAAGGCGGCGGCGCGAAAGGCGCCGGCATCGAATGCCGGATACGCTAGGCGCAGGTTGTGCGCCAGGCCATCCACCGCCTCCTCGCCGAGCAGGCGCTTCAAGGGCGCGCCCTTTTGTAGGGAGCGCGGGGCGGGAGGCAGGCGGGGCTGGTCGTCGGTCACAAGGGGCATCGCGCGGCAATGGCGTGGAGGGAGCACGCCATTGTCCGCATCAAGCCCTGCCGTGGCGCTGACGGCGCCTGGCCGCCAGGGCGCAGGCGCTCAGCCCGGCCAGCAGCAAGGCCAGCGTGCCGGGCTCCGGCACGGCCTTGGCGGGTTGCGACACGGGCGAGGACTGCGGCTGCGACAACGGGGACGACTGCGGGCCGGCCGAGGGAGAAGACGTCGGAGAGGAAGTCGGCGAAGAGGTCGGCGTGGAGACCGGCGCGGACGGCAGCTGCAAGCCCGCCACGTCGACCGTCGAGAAATAGTGGTTGGCGTTGATCTGGATATTCGAAACCCAGTCCTTGACCACCACGTTGCCGTTGATCTGCCCGTTGCCGCCGGAGATGGAAGCCTTGGGCGCCAAGATGCTGCCGTAAACGCCCACGCCGCTGAGCACCAGGTCCGTCACGTCGACGAAATTGAAAAGGACGTTGTAGTCGGCAAAGCCGTACAGGCCGACGTTCTGGAATCCAGCGCGCGTGCCGCTGACATTGAAAATCAGCGTCTGCCCGCGGCTCAGCCTGTCGAACATGATGTTGTTCAAGCCCAGCAGCCGCTCGCCGGACACGTTGAAAACCTGCGCGCCGGCGCTGCCGTCGCCGCGCAGGGTCACGCCGCCCCAGGGGTTGAAGCTGGCCGTGCCATTGGCCGTGGCGGTGTTGAGCGCCGCGGACAGGCTGCTGAGCTGCTGCGCAGTCTGGTCGAAGGAGAACGGCGCGGCGCCCTGCTGCAAGGAGCCGGCGAACCCCAGGTTGCCCAAGCTGGTGCTGCCGCCCACCCAGGCATTGCCGTTGTTGATGGAGCCGTTCCAGAAGTTCAGGTTGCCGCCGACCACCAGCGCCTTCCCGGCCGAATCCGCCTTGTTCAAGGCGTTGACGCTGTAGCCGGAGAGTGCGGCGTTGCCGGCCACGGCCACGGCGCCTTCGGTGTCGCTGCCGGCGCTGCTGAAGTTGCCCAGGGCAAAGACGTTGAAGCTGGCGGCCGTGCCCAGGTCGATCACGGTGGCCTGTGCACTGCCGGACCAGGCCGCGCCCACCAGGAACGCGGCGGACAGTGCGAGGGGCAAGGCACGCAGGGAGGCAGCGGTGGACTGGGGCAAGGACATGCTGGGCAGCCGCCGGCGTTACGGCGGAACAGGGCATTGGACGGCCCCTACAGTGTCCGGCAGCCGCGGAAACAAGCCGTGACGAAACTGTGAAAACTTTCCGCAACGCGCGTGCGCAGTTCACGCTGCTCGCGCCGGACGGGCCATTTCCACGCATCCATGCCGTGGAACGAGAAATTCTGCCTTGGCCCGCCCTGCGGGCTGCGCGACAAGACGGACCGCGGGCGGCTCGCCGCACACGCCCCTGCAGTAACCCCCTTGGACTTGCCTCACGGACACCGCCATGCCCGTCTATTGCGTCTCCTACGACCTCAACAAGGTCGGCCAGAACTACGCCCACCTGCACGACGAGCTGCGCAGCTCCGGCACGTGGTGGCACCACCTCGGCACCACCTGGCTGGTGCACACCAGCGAGGCCGCCGACCAGCTCTCGACCCGGCTGCGCCGCGCGCTGGACGACAACGACAGCCTGCTCGTCATCAAGGTCACGCGCGACTACGCCGGATGGATG
This sequence comes from Azohydromonas lata, assembly GCF_034427735.1. Taxonomy (NCBI): domain Bacteria; kingdom Pseudomonadati; phylum Pseudomonadota; class Betaproteobacteria; order Burkholderiales; family Sphaerotilaceae; genus Azohydromonas; species Azohydromonas lata. The sequence goes on along the minus strand of NZ_JAXOJX010000035.1, from coordinate 64,627 downwards.
CCCAAGAAGGCCTGGGAGTGGATTGAGCGGCACCTTTGAGGGCGGCCGCCCCGCTCGTCAGCTCAACCCCCGCTCCGTCGCGTACACCGCCGCCTGCACGCGCGAGCTGAGGTTGAGCTTGCGCAGGATGTGCTGCACGTGGATCTTCACGGTGGTCTCGGCGATGTCCAGGGCGCGGCCGATCTCCTTGTTGCTGGCGCCGCGGGCGATGTGGCTCAAGATCTCGCGCTCGCGCGGCGACAGCGTGACGATGGGGTCGGCCGGCGCGGGTGCGGCGGGCGCGGACGGCGCCGGGGCCCCCAGCGACTGGAACGCGGCCACCAGCTTGGCCGTCATCTCGGGGCTGACCACCGACTCGCCGCGCACGCTGCGCACGATGGAGGCCGCCAGCGCCTCGCTGTCTATGGTCTTGAGCAGGTAGCCCTGCGCGCCGTTGCGCAGCGCGGCGGCGAGGTCGCGCTCGTCCTCGCTCACGGTGAGCATGAGCACGCGCGCGTGCGGCGCGGCCTCCTTCAGGCCCTTGAGCGCGTCCACGCCGTTGACGCCGGGCAGGTGGTTGTCCAGCAGGATCAGGTCAGGCTGCAGCGCCTGCGCGTGGCGCTGCGCCTCGCCGGCGTCGCCGGCCTCGGCCACCACGGTGAAGCGCGCGTCGGCGGCCAGCAGCGCGATCAGGCCGCGGCGAAACAGGGTGTGGTCGTCCACCACCAGCAGCCGGATGGGCGCGCCGGCGGCGGCGCCGGCGGGGGAATGCGTTGTCATCATCGCGCGATCATGCCGCCGCCGAGGGCGCTTGAGCCGCGGGCGGCGTGCCGGCGGCGGGAGCCGTGGACACGGCGGACGCGGCGGCCGAGGGCGGCACCGTCAGCGTCACGCAACTGCCCGCGCCGGGCACGGCGTCCACGCGCACCTGGGCGCCGATGCGCGCGGCACGCTCGCGCATGATGCGCAGGCCCACGTGCGTCTCGGCGCGGTCGGCGTCGGGGTCAAAGCCCTGGCCGTCGTCGCGCACCTCGAAGCGCCAGCCCGCGCTGTCGGCCGCCACCTCCACCCACACCTGCGACGCCCGCGCGTGCTTGCGCACGTTGGACAGCGCCTCCTGCACCACGTGCAGCACCTGCACCTGCGCGTCCGGGTCCAGCGGCAGGGCGTGGCCCTCCAGCTCCAGGTGCGACTTCAGGCCCGTCTGGTGCTCGAACTTCTGCAGCGTGGTGCGCAGCGCGGGCTCGATGTGCTCGGCGTTGGTGCGGGTGCGGAAGTGCACCAGCAGCTCGCGCACGTCGCCCATGCACTCGCGCACGCCCGTGTCGAGCTCGCCCAGGGTGCGCTCCACCACCGCCTCGTCGCCGCGCTGGCGCGCCGCGCGCAGGAGCTGGACCTGGATCTTCAAGAAAGCCAGCGACTGCGCGATGGAGTCGTGCAGCTCGCGCGCGATGAAGCTGCGCTCCTCGGCCACCGCGCCCTCGCGCTCCAGCGCCGCGGCGCGCAGCCCTTCCATGCCGCCGGCCAGGTGGCTCGCCAGCGCGTCCAGCAGGCTGCGCTCCTCGTCGCTGAGCGTGACGCTGCCGCGGAAGAAGAGGTCCACCTCGCCCAGCAGCCGGTGGTGCAGCCGCACCGGCACGCTCACCAGCGTCTTGAAGCCCTCGCGGGCGCAGTGGCCCAGCGTCTGGTCGGCCATGACGATGGGGATGACGCGGGTGCGCGCATCGGCCGCGGACTGGCCGCACAGGCACTCGCCCGTGGGCACGCAGTGCTCGCCCTCGCTCAGCGCCGCGGGCAGGCCCTCGCCGGCCAGCAGCAAGTAGCGCTGGTTGGCCTCGTCGCTCCAGCGGATGGCCGCGGCGTCGGCGCCGGCAATGCGCCGCACCTGCTTGGCGAAGTGCTGCGCCATGCCCTCCAGCGTGTCGGAGCGCGCCAGCAGCGCGCTCACGTCGTACAGCGCCTGCAGCCGCCCGCGCTGCAGCTCCAGCTTGGCGGTCTTCTCGCGCACCTTGTCCTCCAGCCCGCGGTAGAGCGACTGCAGCGTCTGCGCCATGCGGTTGAAGCCCTCGCCCAGGCGGCCGAACTCGTCGCGGCTTTGCACCTCCACGCGCGCGTCGAAGTCGGCCTGCTCCACGCGCTCCAGGCCGCGCTGCAGCCGCGCCAGCGGCTCCAGGACGAACAGGTGCCCCGTGTAGAACAGCGCCACGGCCACCGCGATGGCCAGCCCAAGCATGGCCAGCTGGTACAGGTGCAGGATGCTGGTGAAGCGCGCGAGCTGCAGCTCGATGGAGCCCACGAACAGGTCCACGGAGCGCACGAAGGCGTCGGCATCGGCGCGCACCTGCGCCGGCGCGGGCAGCGTCCCTTGCGCCCAGCGCGCGTGCAACTGCTGCCACTGCTGCAGCACGTCCGCAAAGGCCGCATGCACGGCATCGTTCCATGGCACGAACAGGGGGCGGGAGGGGTCCCCGCGGCCCAGCAAATCCAGGCTGGCCTGGAAGCGGTCGAACTGCGCCTGCACCTGCTCAGGCGAGGTGTCGTGCAGCGAGGCCGCGAGCTGCCAGGTCTGCATGCGCATGCGCCCGGCCTCGTTGACGGCCGCCGCGCCGCCTTCGAGCTGCCAGCTCACCCACAGCGTCAGCCCTATGGAGGCCAGGGCCAGCACCAGCACCGCAGCGCCTATGGCCAGCAGCTTGCGCGCGAGAGTCCAGGGAGTCTTCATGCGCGCACTCTACGCAGCGCGCGCCTGCCGCGCCTGCCACCAATGCGAAAACCACGCATCCCGTGAACGCGCGCCGTGCCGCCCGCAACCTCGGGATGCGGGCCACCCGGCCAGGGGCCTACGGTAGCCGCCCCGGCGCGTGCTGTGGCCGCTGGCCGCGGTGGGGGACGCCGGCGCAAGAACCAGTGAAAGGATGGATTCATGTCTCGCAAGTCCTTTTCCCTGACAACGCTGGGTGCCGCGCTGCTGTGCTCGCTGTTGGCCGGCAAGGCGCTGGCCCAAACCGCCCCGCCACCACTGGACGACCGCGCCCGCCGCGGCCTGGCCATCGTCCCGGAGGGCGTCAAGCTCAACATGGCCGGCCGCGACCGCGCCCTCGTCGGCCTGGGCAGCTACCTCGTCAACGCCGTGGGCGGCTGCAACGACTGCCACACGCGCCCGGCCTACGCCCCCGGCGGCGACCCCTACCTGGGGCAGCCCGAGGTCATCAACGCCGCGCAGTACCTCACCGGCGGGCGGCAGTTCGGCCCCTTCACCTCGCCCAACCTGCGCCCGGACGCCAAGGGCCTGCCCGCGGGGCTGAGGCTGTGGCAGTTCATACGCACCATGCGCACCGGCATAGATCCCGACCCGGCCGCGAACGGGCGCAAGCTGCAGGTGATGCCCTGGCCGGTGTACGGCCACATGCTCTCGAGCGACCTGGGCGCCATCTACGAGTTCCTGAGCGCCCTGCCCTCGGCGCCGGACAACCCCAACCCCGGCCCTTGAGGCTGGCGGCGGCGGCCCGCAGCCGCCGCCGGAAAGCGAAAAAGCGCGGCCACGGCCGCGCTTTTGCATGGGGGCGCCGCGCCGTGCACCCTGTCAGTCGGCGGCGTAGATGTCGCGGTCCTTGGTCTCGCGGATGAAGAAGGTGCCCACCACGAAGGTAGCGCCCGCAACCACGATGGGATACCACAGGCCGTTGTAGATGTTGCCCGTCTGCGCCACGATGGCGAAGGCCGTGGTGGGCAGCAGCCCGCCGAACCAGCCGTTGCCTATGTGGTAGGGCAGGCTCATGGAGGTGTAGCGGATGCGCGTGGGAAAGAGCTCCACCAGCATCGCCGCGATGGGGCCGTACACCATGGTCACGTAGATCACCAGCAGCGTGAGGATGCCCACCACCAGCGGCTTGTTGATGCGCGCGGGGTCGGCCGCTGCAGGGTAGCCCGCGGCGCTGGTGGCCTGCGCCACCTCCTTCTTGAACGCGGCAATGCGCGCCTTGCTGGCGCTGTCGAAGGCGTAGCCGTCGGCCGAGAGCGTGGCGTCGAAGGCGGGGATGACGCGCTCGCCCACCGTCACCGTGGCCGGCGTGCCGGGCCCGCCCTTGACCACCGAGTAGTTCACGGCCGCCTGCGCCAGCGTGCGCTTGGCCAGGTCGCAGTCGCTGCGGAAGTCCACCTCGCGCGCCACGGGGCTGCCCTGGAAGCTGCAGCGCGCGGGGTCCACCGTCACGACAATGGGCACGGCGCGCTGCGCCTGCGCCAGCGCCGGGTTGGCCGCCTCGGTGAGCGCGTGGAACAGCGGGAAGTAGCTCAGCGCCGCCAGCAGGCAGCCGCCCATGATGATGGGCTTGCGGCCTATGCGGTCCGACAGCCGGCCGAAGACGATGAAGAAGGGCGTGCCCAGCAGCAGCGACACGGCGATGAGGATGTTGGCCGTCTGCGGCTCCACCTTGAGCGCCTGCGTGAGGAAGAACAGCGCGTAGAACTGGCCCGTGTACCACACCACCGCCTGCCCCGCGGTCAGGCCCACCAGCGCCAGGATCACGACCTTGAGGTTCTTCCAGCGGCCAAAGCTCTCCGACAGCGGGCTCTTGGAGCTGCGGCCCTCCTCCTTGATCTTCTTGAACGCTGGCGACTCGTTCATGGACAGCCGTATCCACACGCTCACGGCCAGCAGCACGATGGACAGCAGGAAGGGCACGCGCCAGCCCCAGTCGGCAAACACCTCCTCGCCCATCGCGGTGCGCGTGCCCAGGATCACCACCAGGCTCAGGAACAGGCCCAGCGTGGCGGTGGTCTGGATCCACGAGGTGTAGGCGCCGCGCTTGCCGTGCGGCGCGTGCTCGGCCACGTAGGTGGCCGCGCCGCCGTACTCGCCGCCCAGCGCCAGGCCCTGCAGCAGCCGCAGCGCGATGAGCATCACGGGTGCGGCCACGCCCACGCTGGCGTAGCTGGGCAGGATGCCCACGATGAAGGTGGACAGACCCATGAGCAAGATGGTCACCAGGAAGGTGTACTTGCGGCCGATCATGTCGCCCAAGCGGCCGAACACCAGCGCGCCGAAGGGCCGCACGATGAAGCCCGCGGCAAACGCCAGCAGTGCAAAAATGAAAGCTGCGCCCGCATCCAAACCAGAAAAAAACTGCTTGGCGATGATGGAAGCCAGCGAGCCGTACAGGTAGAAGTCGTACCACTCGAAGACCGTGCCCAGGCTGGAGGCGAAGATGACCTTGCGCTCCTCGCGTGTCATGGGGGCGCGTGAGCGCGAGGGGCTCAGCGCGCGTGCGGCGGGGGCCATGGTGCTTGTCTCCTGGTCGTGTTTTCGGGTCTTGGGCGCCCTGCTGTCGGGGTGCCGCCAGCGCATGCTGGGCACGCCGTCTGACGGCTTGCTGACCTCTTTCTGACGGCTGGCTGACGCGTCAGGATGAACCCGCAGGACCCCGTTTTTGTAAGAACTTGGTCAGACGCTCTGCTGAAACTGCCTAAGCACGAGGTGCCGTGCCCACGTGGGCGGCATTCCTGACACCCCTGCACCGGAGATAGAAAAATGGCGACTGCCGTAGGAAGTGCACCGACCCGATCCAGGGCCGAGGAGACAAGCAAGGTTGATCCCGTGGTGGCCCGGATCCAGGCCAACCCGAAGTACCAGGAGCTGCGCCGCAAGCGCAGCGGCTTCGGCTGGATGCTCACGGCGCTGATGCTGGTCGTGTACTACGGCTACATCTCGCTGATCGCGTTCAACAAGCCCTTCCTGGCCACGCCGCTGGGCCAGGGCGTCACGACGCTGGGCATTCCGCTGGGCATGGGGGTGATCCTTTTCACCATCGTCATCACCGGCATCTACGTGCGCCGCGCCAACAGCGAGTTTGACGCGCTGACGGCCGAAATCCTGAAGGACGCCGCCAAATGAGCAGCAAGCAGTTGAAGACCCTGGCCGCGCTGGCGGCCCTGGCCGGCGCGGGCTCCGCGCTGGCCGCGGGCGCTGACGTGGGCCAGGCCGCCAAGCAGGCGACCAACTGGACCGCCATCGCCATGTTCGCCATCTTCGTGGCCGGCACGCTGTGGATCACGAAGTGGGCCGCGGCCAAGACGCGCTCGGCCGCCGACTTCTACACCGCCGGCGGCGGCATCACCGGCTTCCAGAACGGCCTGGCGATTGCGGGCGACTACATGTCGGCCGCCTCCTTCCTGGGCATTTCCGCCGCCGTCATGGCGTCGGGCTACGACGGCCTGATCTACTCCATCGGCTTCCTGGTGGGCTGGCCCATCATCACCTTCTTGATGGCCGAGCGGCTGCGCAACCTGGGCAAGTTCACCTTCGCCGACGTGGCCGGCTACCGCTTCAAGCAGACCCCCATCCGCGCCTTCGCCGCTTCCGGCACGCTGGTGGTGGTGGCTTTCTACCTGATCGCCCAAATGGTCGGCGCGGGCCAGCTCATCAAGCTGCTGTTCGGCCTGGAGTACTGGATGGCCGTGGTCATCGTGGGCGCGCTCATGATGGTCTACGTGCTCTTCGGCGGCATGACGGCCACGACCTGGGTGCAGATCATCAAGGCCGTGCTGCTGCTGTGCGGCGTGAGCTTCATGGCCTTCATGGTGCTGGCGCAGTTCAACTTCAGCCCCGAGGCGCTGTTCGCCAAGGGCGTGAGCGTGAAGACGGCCATCGCCATCGCCGCGGGCAAGACGCCTGAAGAAGCGGCCAAGACGGGCCTGTCCCTCATGGGCCCGGGCGGCTTCATCAAGGACCCCATCTCCGCCATCAGCTTCGGCATGGCGCTGATGTTCGGCACCGCCGGCCTGCCCCACATCCTCATGCGCTTCTTCACCGTGCCTGACGCGAAAGAAGCCCGCAAGAGCGTGTTCTGGGCCACGACCTGGATCGGCTACTTCTACATCCTGATCTTCATCATCGGCTTCGGCGCCATCACCCTGGTGCTGACCAACCCCGAGTTCGCCGACACGGCCAAGGGCGTGATCAAGGGCGGCGCCGGCACGGCCAACATGGCTGCGGTGCTGGTGGCCAAGTCGGTGGGCGGCGACGTGTTCTTCGGCTTCATCTCGGCCGTGGCCTTCGCCACCATCCTGGCCGTGGTCGCGGGCCTGACGCTCTCCGGCGCCTCGGCCGTCTCGCACGACCTCTACGCCACGGTGTTCAAGAAGGGCAAGGCCGACAGCGCCTCCGAGCTGCGCGTCTCGCGCATCACGACGCTGACGCTGGGCGTGCTGGCCGTGGTGCTGGGCATCGTCTTCGAGAAGCAGAACATCGCCTTCATGGTGAGCCTGGCCTTCGCCATCGCGGCGTCCGCCAACTTCCCCGTGCTCTTCATGAGCGTGCTGTGGAAGGACTGCACCACCAAGGGCGCCGTGATCGGCGGCTTCCTGGGCCTGATCAGCTCGGTGGGGCTGACCGTGGTGTCGCCCTCGGTGTGGGAAGCCACGCTGGGCAACCCCAAGGGCTCGGCCTGGTTCCCCTACACGTCGCCGGCGCTGTTCTCCATGACCATCGGCTTCGTGGGCATCTGGCTGTTCTCCATCCTGGACCGCAGCGCGCAGGCCACCAAGGAGCGCGCCGCCTTCGCCGTGCAGCAAGTCCGCTCGGAAACGGGCCTGGGCGCCGCCGGTGCCTCCGGCCACTGATCGCCGGCAGACACGCCTACACACACGCCAAGAGCGGGGTTCAGCCCCCGCTCGCAGCCAAAAGGCCGGGTTCACCCCGGCCTTTTTTTCGCCTGCGCGGCCATGGGAGTAACGCTCATCAAGGGCCACGAATCGCTGCCGAAATCAAGACACAGGCGGCAAAACAACAAGTGCCAAACGGCTACGTGAGGTTTTGCTGCGTTGCAATAGACAATCAAACGTGACCTATGTCTCAATATGAATCCTAGGGAGTGTCCCGTGGCCTGTTGAAAAGGTGAGCGTCCGTGGTTAATAGGAACGCCGCCGAAGGCCGACAGGAGTGAGGAGTTCCATGTCCAGCGCGCAGGGGCAACTGGCCCCGTCCACGGCCGTAGAGCCGCCGCCGTACCGCATGCAGCGCCTGCAGCATCCGCGGCAGGCGCTGCTGCGCTATGTGGCGGGCACGCGCGCGCTGCTGGCCCTGAGCGCGGGCCTGACGCTGCTGCCCGCGGCGCCCAACCGGCTTTCGGCGCTATTGCTGCTGGGCTATTCGGTCGGCGCGGCGCTGCTGCTGGCGCTGTCGCTGCGGGGCTTGCCACTGGCGGGCTGGCGCGTGTGGCTGTGGCTGGATGCGATGGTGCTGCTGCTGGCCAGCCTGGTGCTCACGCAGCAGCTCATGGCGCTGACGGCGCTGACCGTGCTGCCGGTGGTGGCCATGGCGCTGCTGTGGGGGCTGGAGTCGGCGGTGCTCATGGCGCTGTCCTGCGCCGCGGGGCTGTGGCTGTTCACCGGCGCCGGCCACGGCGAGCCGCTCACCCTGGCCGTGCCCTGCGTGCTGCTGGCACTGGCGCCGGCCGTGGCACTGCTGGACCGCCCCGGCGGGGCGCTGCGCCAGCGCCAGCGGCTGCTGGAGGCGTTCTCGCAGCAGGCCGATCCGCGCCACGGCCTGGAGCAGCAGATGCGCGTGCTGCTGGGCCTGTTGGGCGAGCACTTCACGCTCGCGCGCGCGATGCTGGATATGCCCGGCCCCGAGCCGCGCGTGTTCTGCTGGGAACCGCCGGCGCGGCTGACGGTGCTTGAAGGCGCAGCGCTGCAGCGCTGGCGTGCGCAGCGCGAGTCCTTGCCGGCCGACCTGGGCTTCATCAGCGGCACCGAGCCCGCGGTGTGGACGCGCGCGCTGCACCCGGCCAGCGGCGTGCCGGCGCCGGCCCCGCAGGGCGAAACCAACCGCGTGCTGTTGGGCGCCGGCGCCCAAGCGCTGTGGTTGCCGCTGCGCAGTTACGGCCGCACCCAGGGCCAGCTCTGCCTGGTGCGCCACGAGCCGCCCTTCACCGCGTCCGACCTGCGCGGGCTGCACGCCCTCATGCGCGAGCTGCTGCCGCTGCTGGAGCGCACCGACCTGCTGGAGCAACTGCAGCACGAAACCGCGGCGCGCGAGCGCGAGCGCATAGGCCGCGACCTGCACGACAGCGCCGTGCAGCCCTACCTGGGCCTGAAGTACGGGCTGGAGGCCCTGGCACGCGTGGCCGGCGCCGACAACCCCATCAGCCCGCAGATCGCGCAACTCGTGCAGATGACCAACGAGGAGCTGCAGACGCTGCGCGACACCGTGCGCGGCCTGCGCCGCGGCCATGACCCCTACGCACCCAACGGCACGCTGGCGGCGCTGCAGCGCCAGGCGCAGCGCTTCGAGGCGCTGTACGGGCTCAAGGTCGAGGTAACGCTACCTGAGCATGCGCCGCCGCTGCACGGCAGCCTGGCCAAGGCGCTGCTGCACCTGTTCAACGAGGCGCTGACCAACGTGCGGCGCCACACCCGCGCCACCACGGTCGCCGTGCGGTTCGACGTGCAAGCCGACGAGCTGTGCATGCGGCTGCGCAACGACCGCCCCGCAACCGCCCTGCCCGCGCCCTTCACGCCGCGCTCGCTCAGCGAGCGCGCGCGCGAGTTCGGCGGCCAGGTCACCGTGACCCACCCGCCGGGCTGCACCGAGGTGGCCATCACGCTCCCACTGACAGGAAACACCCCATGAACGCCAACAACAACACCGGGCCCATTCGCGTGCTATTGGCCGATGACCACACCGTCGTCCTGTGGGGGCTGCGCCAACTCATAGACAGCAACCAGCCGCTCATGCGCGTGTGCGGCACCGCCTCCAACCGGCGCGAGCTGCTGGCGCACCCGGCATTGGCCGAGACCGACGTGCTGCTGCTGGACCTGGGCCTGGCTGACGGCGACGCGCTGGACTGCATACGCCAGGTCAGCGCCGCGGGGGTCAAGGTGATCGTGCTCACCGGCAACCTCAACGCCGCGCAGCACCTGCAGGCGGTGATGCAGGGCGCGCGCGGGGTGGTGCTCAAGTCCCATCCCACCGACATGCTGCTGCGCGCCATAGAGCGCGTGCATGCCGGCGAGGTGTGGGTGGAGCGCGCGCTGATGGCGCAGGTGCTGGGCAACGTCTCCGGCCTGGCCGCCAGCGGAGGCGCCGCGCATGCCCCGGCCGTGCCCAGCGAACACGCGCAGCGCATCGCATCGCTCACGCCCAAGGAGCGCCAGGTGGTGCAGGCCGTGGTGCAGCACCGCGGCGCCAAGGGGCTGGTGGTGGCCGAAACGCTGGGCATGAGCGAGCACACGCTGCGCAACCACCTCACGGTCATCTACAGCAAGCTCAACCTGCACGGGCGGCTGGACCTCTACGCCTTCGCGCTGGAGCACGGGCTGGCCACGCTGAGCACCAGCACCTCGCGGCAGTCGCTCAAGGATTTCGACCCGGCCTGAGCCTGCTTGCGGCGGCTCAAGGACAAACATCCCACGCCATTACGGGCACTTCCGCTCTGTGCAAGCTCGCGGGCGCGGCCTAGCCTGCAACGCATGGAAACCATTGCATCCGCCCCCGCAAATGCCAGCAAATCCGTGCCGGCACGCTTCGTATCGGTGCTGGTGGTGGACGACCAACCCGGGCTGCGCCTGGGGCTGACGCTGCTCATAGACGCCGAGCGGCCACGGCTGCGCAGCGTCGGCTCCGCGGCCAACGGCGAGCAGGCGCTGGCCCTGGCCCGCCAGTTGCAGCCCGACGTGGTGCTGCTGGACGTGAACCTGGGCCACGAGGACGGCCTGGCGCTCATCCCGCTGCTGCAAGGCATCGCGCCCTGCTGCCGCGTGCTCGTCCTCACCTCCATGGCCGACGAGCAGGTGGCGCAGCGTGCGCGCCGCCTGGGTGCCCACGGCTTCATGCTCAAGACCGCGCCCGCCACAGAGTTGCTTGAGCAACTTGTCAGCCTCGCCCGTAGGGGCTGAGCGCCCCACACCGGCGCCCTGGCCGGCCGTCCCACGCGCCCAGGCCACGCCCTCGCTCCACGTCTTCCCCAGCCTCGCCGGTCCACGCGGCCTTGGCGGCTCGCCCAGCTCGCCCAGCTCGCCCAGCTCGCCAACAGCCAAAAGTCCACGCTCACTGCGCGTCAAGACGGCACAGGCCTTGAGCGTCCCCTGAGCTGCGGGGGGCTGTTTTGTACCGGCCGCCTAGGGATAGGACACCCACTGCGACTAGTTCAAGGGTCCGATGGTGCCCCCTGGGGTGGCTGCCTACATTGATACCCATGGCAACGCAACACACACACCGCAAAGCTCCCCGCTGCCATGGGGTGCTCAACGGCCGGGGCGTTGTCCATGAGGCCCGTCATCCCGGCACTTCACAAAGCGCCGTGGACCCACAAAGACAGGCCTGACCCGCGCCGGCAACGGCATCTGTCTTGTTTACCAGAGAGGAAAGACCATGAACTTCATCAACTCCATCAAGCGTTTCGTTCGTGACGAAGACGGCATCTCCACCGTCGAATACGGCCTCGTGCTGGCGCTGGTTGGCGTGGTGGTGGCCGCCGGCCTCGGGACTTTGGGCGGCAATATCAACAGCAGCATCGAAGCGCTGGCCCAAACCGTGAGCGGCCTCTTTTAAGCAGAAACAGGCGACGGCCACGCCGCAAGGGCGCATGAAGCTCGCATGCCGGCGGACTCTGCCTGCCGGCATGCTTGATGCCGCAACCATATGTCCATGAGCCGCTTGGAACCTTGAGGCCTCACGCTTGGCCGCTGCTCCCTGCCGCACAACGCCACGTCCACGGACCCGCACCATGAGCCTGCAACTGCTGTCGCTGTCCTTTCTCGCCGCACTGCTGCTGGCGGCAGTGGCTTGCGACCTGCACCAGCGCCGCATTCCCAATGCGCTGGTGCTGTACGGCATGGCGCTGGGCCTGGCGTTCCAGGCCTTTGCTGCCGCAGGCCAGGGGCTGCTGCAGGATGGCAGCCAGGGTGTGGCGGCGGCGCTGCTGGGCGGCGTGGCCGGCTTGGCGTTGTTCCTGCCTTTCTACGCCCTGCGCATGCTCGGCGCCGGCGACGTCAAGCTGCTGGCCATGGTGGGCGTGTGGCTGGGCGCCACGGCCGTGCTGCAAGTTGCTTTGTGGACGGTGCTTGCCGGCGCGCTGCTGTCGCTGGGCGTGATGCTGGCCACCGGTTCGCTGCGCACGGTGGGCCGCAACCTCCGCACCCTTTTCACTCTCGCGTCCTTGCGTTGTGCAAGCGGCGCAACGCCGCAGGGCACGGCCGCTACCGGCCGGCTGCCCTACGGCTTGGCCATCGCCGCGGGCAGCGGCGTAGAGATGGCCCGCCTGCTGCTGTCAGCCTGAACCAGGCCAGGAGTTTTTCACCATGACCAAGCGCACCCGCGGAATTCTCGTGCTCTTGCTGGCGCTGCTGGTCGGCCTGGCCTCGGTACTGGTCGCGGCGCGGTGGATGAACGGACGGGCCGCGGTCAGCCATCGCATCGCCGTGGTCCGTGCCGACATGGACACCGGCGCCAAGCTTTCGGCCGAGGCCGTGGAACTGGTGGACTGGCCCCGCACCAGCGTGCCCCCGGGGGCGTTCACGGACGTCAAGGCCTTGGAAGGCCGCGTGACCCGCACGGCCCTGGCGCACGGCGAGCCCGTTCTTGAAGCCCGGCTGGCGCCCGTCGGCACCAAGGGCGGGCTCTCCGCCGTGGTGGGCGAAGGCAAGCGCGCCATGACCGTGCGCGTCAACGACGTCATCGGCGTGGCCGGCTTCGCGCTGCCGGGCACTTACGTGGACATCATGGTCAACACCCGCAGCCCGGGCGCGCGGCACGAGGACGAACAGGACCGCTCCATCAGCAAGATCGTGCTGGAGCGCATCCTGGTGCTGGCCGTGGCCCAGGAAGCCAACCGTGACGAAACCAAGCCCAAGGTCGTCAACGCCGTGACGCTGGAGCTCTTGCCCGCGCAGGCCGAGGCGCTGGACCTGGCCCGCAGCGTCGGCACCCTGTCGCTGGTGTTGCGCAACCAAGTCGATCCGCAACCCAGCAGCACCGTCGGCGCCACCAAGGGCAGCTTGCTGGGCGTGCAGGTGCAGCCCGTGTCCACGGCAGCGCCCATTGCCGCTGCGGCGCCGGCGCGGCGCATGGCGGCAGCCCCCGCCGCGCAGCCCACGCCCGCTCCCAAGCAGGACTGCGTGGACGTGATCCGGGGCGTCACTAAAACCCGCGAATGCTTTTGATGACGGCGCAGTACACCCCCATGAGTACCCTCACGCACACCTGCCGCAGCCGCCGGCACGCCGTACTGCACCAGGCAGCCTTGGCCGGCATGGTGCTGACGCTGCTGTCAGGGCAGGCCGCCGCGGCGTCCGGCGCGGCAACGGCAGCGAGCACGGCCGCACCGGCGCGCTGCAGCCGGCTGGAGATCGCACCGCCGGTGCAGATCAGCGTGGGCAAGTCCACCGTGCTGCGCCCGGCCGGCCCCATCAGCCGCATCCTGCTGGGCAATGCCGAAGGCTCGCGCGGCGGCGCCCCGCGCGAGACCGCCGCCGACACCAGCCATGAGGCCAAGCCTGCGGCGGGCATGACCCCGGCCCAGGAGCGCCAGCGCCCGGGCGTGGCCGATGTGGACGTGCTGCTGCTGGGTCCCACCGAGGTGTTCCTGCTGGGCAAGACGCTGGGCTCGACCAACGTGGTGCTGCAGGAACAGTCGGGCCGCTGCACGGCGGTGGACGTGGTGGTGAGCCTGGACGTCACGGGACTGCAGTCGTTGCTGGCTCAACTCATGCCCGAAGAGAAGGACGTGCGCGTGACCGCGGCCTTCGAATCCCTTGTGCTCTCGGGCACCGCCAGCACCGCCGCCGCGGCCGCGCGCATCTACGAGCTGGCCAACGCCTACGTGCGCGGCCCGGGCCACGGCACGGCGCCGCCGCCCAGCCTCTACGGCGTCAACCCTCGCATCATCAACCTGATGGGCACGGGCGCGCCGCAGCAGGTGATGCTGGAAGTGAAGGTGGCCGAAGTGTCCAAGTCGATACTGGACCAGTTCGGCATCGACTTCTCGCGCGCCTACGCCAGCGCCGACGGCTCCACGATCCGCTTTCTCTCAGGCCTGCTGGGCGGGGGCGCCGCCACGCTGGGCCAGATCGCCGGTGCCGGTGGCACCGGCACGCCGCTGAGCTCGGTAGGCTCGGTGGTGGGCGGCTCCATCCCGTCGAGCATCGGCAGCGCAGGCAACGTCACGCAGACGCTGACCACCATCAACGGCCAGGTCGTCCCGGTCTACACCACCACCTACGGCACCGTGCCCGCGCGCGGCGTGACCAACCTGAGCGTCAATGCCCAGAAGACCGACGGCGTGGTCAAGATCCTGGCCGAGCCCACGGTGATGGCCATCAGCGGCCAGAAGGGCAGCTTCCTGGCCGGGGGCAAGATCTTCATTCCCGTGGCCGTGGACAACGGAAGCGGCGGCCGCACCGTGACGCTGGAGGAAAAGGAGTTCGGCGTCTCGGTGGGCTTTCTGCCCACGGTGCTGGACGGCGGGCGCATCAACCTGGAAGTGGCCTCGGAAGTCTCGGAGCTCAACCGCGAGGGCGTGGGCCTGACCGTGCCGGGCGCGTCGGGCCTGGCCGTGCTGCCCTCGTTCACCTCGCGCCGGGCCAAGACGACGGTGCAGTTGGCCGACGGCCAGAGCTTCGCCATCGGCGGCCTGATCAAGAACAACATGACCACCAACGTGCGCGCCTTCCCGGTGCTGGGCGAGTTGCCGGTGATCGGTGCGCTGTTTCGCAGCACCGACTACCAGACCGACAAGTCGGAGCTGGTGTTCGTGATCACGCCGCGCCTGGTCAAGCCGCTGCCGCCGGACTACGCGCTGCCCACCGACCGCTACCTCCCCCCCAGCCGCACCGACGTGCACCTGCACGGCCGCCTGGAAGGCAGCCGCCGCGAGGAGGAAGCGCCAGGCACGGCGGCCCCGTCCGAGCCCGCCGCCGCCACGCCTGCCGCCGGCTTCCAGCTCAAGTGAGGACACCCGCCATGAAAAGCCCCGCGATGCTGCTGCCGCCCCTGCTGGCCATCCTGGCCGGCTGCGCACAGACCACACCCGGCTGGGACGAGCGCTTTGGCGACAGCGTGCGCCAGGCACGCGCCCAACAAACCATAGACCCGGCCGCCGGCCAGCGCGCCGCCGCGCTGGCCGGCCTGGACGGCAAGGCCAGCGTGGGCGTGATGCGCGCGCTGGGCATCTCCTACGGCTACTCGCTGCGCGAACCGGCACCGCCCGCGCTGGTCATCACCCTGGTGCCCGGCACCCCCGGGGGCCAATGAACGCGGGAGAGCGCTGGTGCGACGGCATCCATCCCTTGCAGTGCGCCGCCAGGCGCAGCGCGGCGGCATTGCGCTGCTGTTCGCGTTGCTGATGGTGCCGATCATGGGTTTCATGGGGCTGGCGCTGGACCTGAGCCGCATCTACATCAACAAGACCGAGCTGCAGGGCGCTGCCGATGCCTGTGCGCTGTCGGCAGCCTGGCACCTGCAGACCACCCCCGTCACCGCTGCGGCCTTCACCGGCGCCACCAACGGCGGCAGGTGGATTGCCGCCATCAACAAGTCCAATCTGCAGGCCACGGCCATCCCCACGAGCAGCGTGACCGTTGAGTTCGGAACGTCTCTTTCGGGTGGCGTTTGGAACACCGCGGCGTCGGCCGTTCCCGGCGCCTCGCTCGTGCGCTGCAAGATCAGGCGAGCAAACATCGAAAGCTGGTTCCTGCAAGTCGTGGGTGGGCTCGACCATTTCCAGATCAGCGCAGAAGCCACGGCCGCCATCCCGGCTGCCGGCTCCACCAACTGCGGCGCGTCCACAGGCAACTGCAACCAGGCTCCCAGCCTGGTGTTCTAGAAGGCCATGGCCATGCATCGTGTTGCAAGCCCCCGCTCCAGCCAGCGACATTGGCGCGGCAGTGCCCTGCTGGAGCTCGTGGCCGTGGTGCCGATACTGGCACTTCTGGCGGGCCTGTCGGTGGAGTTCGGCCGTGTGCTCTACACCTACAACACGATCACCAAGGCCGTGCGCAGCGCCACGCGGCACCTGGCCCTGACCGACAGCAGCAACGCCTCCAGCGCTGCGTGGACGCAGGCCCGGCAGGAAGCCTGCCAGCTGGCGCTGTTCGGCACCCTTGCCGGCGGCAGCACGCCGCTGCTGACCGGGCTGACCAGTTCCATGGTGCAGATCGACACCAGCGGCAGGCTGGTCAGCACCGTCTACGGCAACAGCAGCAGCGGCTGCGGCACCAACTGCGGCATCAGCTGGGTGAGGGTCACCATCAGCGGCTACCGCTACACACCCCTGTTGGGCAGCGTGTTGCCCGCCTCGGTACTGCAAGGCGGCCAACTGGCGCTGGAGCCCATCAGGCTCACGATGCGCGGCTGGCCTTTTGCGACCGCAACGCCCACCTTTGCGTCAACGAGCACATCATGCGCCGCGCTCATCTGAAACCTTCGTCAAATCGCACTGGCACCCGTGGCATGGCCGCGCTGGAACTGGCCGCGGCCATGGTGCCCTTCATGGTGCTGGTGCTGGCGCTGCCCGAGTTCTGCAAGCTGGCCTGGGCATGGAATGCTGCCAGCGAGGCCACGCTGTTGGGCGCGCGCAAGGCGGCCGTCTGCGGCCTCAATTCCGCGGCCATCAAGACGCGCATGCGCGAAGTCATGCCCTGGCTGCAGGACGACAACATCGTGATCGCCTACGAGCGTCCCGGCGCCACGAGCTGCACCGCCAGCGGCGCCACCGCGTGCCGCGTGGTGCAAGTGTCGCTGTCGGGTTACCAGCAGACGGTGGCGCTGCCGATGCTGCCAGCGCTGACCGTGTCCTTGCCTTCCTTCACGACCTCGCTGCCGCGCGAGGTCATGGACAGCAGTTGCTGAACCCTCTCACACCGGCCACACCCATGAAGATCCAGGTCATCTCCCCGGACCCCAAGCGCACGGCCCAGGCTGTGCAGATGCTCAACGGCATGGACTTGCTGGAGGTTCAAGGCAGCACGGCAGCGCTGCACGCCCTGCCCCAAGCCGTCAACGCCAGCATGGCTTCGTTGCTGGTGCTGGACGGCGTGGACGCCTCGGCGCTGGGCGCCGTGAGCCGCTTCACGCACGAGCACCCGCAGGTGGACACGCTGGTGTTGTCGGCCGAGATATCGCCGGACTTCCTGCTGCAGGCCATGCAGGCCGGCGTACGCGAAGTGCTGCCCGCCGCGGCCGACGCCGCGGCACTGCGCGCGGCGGTGCAGCGCGCCCTGCACCGCCGCGCGCCGCCTGCGGCTTCCTCGACGACGCCGGCGCAGGTGCTGTCCTTTCTCGGCTGCAAGGGCGGCAACGGCACCAGCGTGCTGGCGGCCAACCTGGCGTACCGACTGGCCGGCAACGGCGCGCGCCGCGTGGCCCTCATAGACCTGGACCTGCAAAGCGGCAACTCGCTGCTGCTGCTGAGCGACCAGCGCGCCAGCAGCGACGTGGCCGAGGTCGCGCGCAACGTGCAGCGGCTGGATGCCGACCTGCTGCGCGCGGCCATGGTGCAGGTGGACGAAACGCTGTTCGTCCTGCCCGCGCCGGAGGACATCGGCCAGGCGCTGGAGGTCAAGGCCGCGCAGGTCAAGGCCATCGTCCAGCAGGCGCGCCAGATGTTCGACTTCGTGGTGCTGGACCTGGGCGGCCGCATAGACCCGCTCACGCTGCAGGCCCTGGACCTCTCAGCGCACATCTACGCCGTGCTGCAGCTCAAGCTGCCGCAACTGCGCGACGCCCGCCGGCTGCGTGCGCTGCTGAACTCGCTGGAGGTGCCCCCACACAAGGTGCACTGGATCGTCAACCGCTACGACCGGCATGGCGAGCTGCCGCTGCAGTCTCTGGTGCAGGCCCTGGACGGCACGCCGGTAAGCACCGTGCCCAACCACTTCGACGCGGTCTCCACCGCGGTGAACCAGGGCCAGCCCATCGCGCGCAACAGCCCGGTGGCCCGCGCGCTCGACGACATGGCCCGCACGCTGCTGCCCCAGGAAGCACCGCGCAAGGAAGGCTGGCTGGCGCAACTGCTGGGCAGCCGCTGAAGAACGACATAACGCCGCAAGGAAGGCCCATGAACCTGCGACAACAGTTCGCTTCACTGCTGTCCGTGGAGCAGCCCCAGGCGCCGGCTGCCGCCGCACCGGCGGCACCCATGGAAGCGCCGGCGCACGACCAGCAGGCCTACCAGCGCATGAAGTCCGACGTGCACCGGCTGCTGCTTGGGCGCATGGACCTGCAGGCCCTGGAAACCATGGCCCCCGAGCGGTTGCGCCAGGAGCTCAGCGTGCTGGTGGAGCGCGTGCTGGGAGAGGAAAATCTCGTGCTCAACGCCGCCGAGCGGCGCCGCCTGGTGCGCGACGTGCAGCACGAGATGCTGGGACTTGGGCCGCTGGAGCCGCTGCTGGCGGACCCGACCATCTCCGACGTCCTGGTCAATGGGCCGCGCCAGGTCTGGGTGGAGCGCCGCGGCAAGCTCAGCCTCACCGACGTGGTGTTCGCCGACGACGAGCACCTCATGCGCATCATCGACAAGATCGTCTCGCGCGTGGGCCGCCGTGTGGACGAGTCCTGCCCCATGGCCGACGCGCGGCTGCCCGATGGTTCGCGGGTCAACGTCATCATCCCGCCGCTGGCGCTGGACGGGGCGCAGATGTCCATACGGCGCTTCGCCGTGGTGCCGCTGACCATGGACGACCTGGTCGAGTACAAGACGCTCACGCCGCCCATGGCGCAGATGCTGCAGGCCCTGGCCAACGCCGAGGTCAACCTGCTGATCTCCGGCGGCACGGGCAGCGGCAAGACCACGCTGCTCAACATCCTGTCGGGCTTCATTGACGCGGGCGAGCGCATCGTCACCATAGAGGACGCGGCCGAGCTGCAGTTGCGCCAGCCCCACGTGGTGCGGCTGGAAACGCGCCCGCCCAACATCGAGGGCCGCGGCGAGGTCTCACAGCGCGATCTGCTGCGCAACGCGTTGCGCATGCGCCCGGACCGCATCATCCTGGGCGAGACCCGCGGTCCCGAGGCCATGGACATGCTGCAGGCCATGAACACCGGCCACGAGGGCAGCATGACCACCATCCACGCCAACACGCCGCGCGACGCGCTCTCGCGGCTGGAAGCCATGCTCTCCATCGCGGGCTTCAATGCGCCGCCGCGCGTGGCGCGCGCGCAGATCGCCTCGGCCATAGGCGTGGTGGTGCAGGCCAACCGCCTGAGCGACGGGCGGCGCAAGGTCACCAGCATTGCCGAGATCACCGGCATGGAGGGCGACATGGTGTCCATGCAGGAAATCTTCACCTACAAGCAGACGGGCGTGGAAGCCGATGGCAGCGTCAAGGGCCACTTCCAGGCCAGCGGCGTGCGCCCGCGCTTTGCCGAGCGGCTCAAGGCCCGCGGGCTGGTGCTGCCGGAGACGATGTTCGACCCCTACACACGCTGGGAGTAAGCGCCATGGACCAGGGCTTCATCCTCTTCGGCGTGCTGCTGTTCGTGGCCGTCGTCCTGGCGCTCGAAGGCCTCTACCAACTCTGGGCCACGCGCCACAGCGCCGAAGCCAAGCGCCTGGCGGCTCGACTGCGCAGGCTAGAAGGCGCGCCGCCGCAGGCCCCCCTGAGCCTGGACCGCCGCGATGCGGCGCAGCAGCAGGGCTGGCTGCATGGCGGCGCGCTCGGGGAATTCCAGCCCCTGCAGCGGCTGCACGACTGGGTACGCAGCGCGGGCACCCGGCGCACGCTGGGACAGTTGCTGCTGGCCAGCGTGGCGCTGTTCCTGGCCGGTGCTCTCGTGCCTTTGCTGCGCGGCGCGGGCGGCATGGTCGCGCTGGCCTGCGCTCCCACGCTCGCCGCCCTGCCCTGGCTGTGGGTGTCACAGCGCCGCGCCAAGCGCATCGAGCGGTTGCAGCAGCAACTTCCCCTGGCGCTGGACCTCATGGGCCGCGCTTTGCGTGCCGGCCACACCTTGTCCTCGGCGCTCAAGATGGTGGGCGACGAAGTGGCCGACCCGCTGGGCAGCGAGTTCCGGCAGCTTTGCGACGAGGTGAATTTCGGCATGTCCATGCCGGAGGCGCTGTCGCGGATGGCGCAACGCGTGCCCCTGGACGACGTGCGCTACCTCACCGTGGCCGTCATGATCCAGCGCGAGGCGGGGGGCAACCTCACGGAGTTGCTGGACAGCCTGGCGGCACTGGTGCGCTCGCGCTTCAAGCTCTTTGGGCAGGTGCGCACCTATTCGGCCGAGGGGCGGCTGTCGGCCTGGATCCTGGGCGTCATGCCCTTTGCCGTGTCCGGCTTCATGCAACTCGCCAACCCGGAGTTCATGGCCACGCTGTGGACCGATCCGACGGGGCGCAAGCTCGTGGGCAGCGCCCTGGTCATGATGGCGCTGGGCGCAGTGTGGATGCGGCAAATCATCCGCATCCGTGTCTGAGGAGATCTCATGGACATCATGGAAATCAGCCTGCTGGTCGGCGTGTTCGTGGCCTCGTCGGCACTGGTGCTGCTGGTCGGCCGGCTCATTACCAAACCGCCCGTGGACCAGCGCGCCCGGCAACTGCTGGAGGAGGCGGGCGCCGCACCCGGCAAGACGCACTGGATAGAGCGCATGGCGCGCAGCACCAGGACACTGGCCAAGCTGTCCGCCGAGGAGGGAGGCGACAACTCGGCGCTGCGCCGGCGGCTGTTCAACGCGGGCTTGCGCCATCCCATGGCACCCACGGCGTTCTTCGGCATGAAGACGGCGCTGGCCATGGTGCTGCCGCCGCTGTTGCTGGCGGCGCTGTCCCTGTCGGCGCACCCGCCGCAAGGCCAGGCGCTGATGAGCATGCTGCTGGCCGCCGCCGCCCTGGGCTACTACCTGCCCAACGCCGTGCTGGCGCGCCTGGTGGCGCAGCGCCAGCGGGAAATCTTTGAAAGCTTTCCCGATGCGCTGGACTTCATGATCATCTGCGTGGAGGCCGGGCTGGGCATAGAGGCGGCGCTGCAGCGCGTGACCGAGGAGCTGGTGCACCGCAGCCGCGTGCTGGCCGAGGAGTTCCAGCTCGTGGCCCTGGAGATGCGCGCGGGCGCGCCCCGCGAGCGGGCACTGCACAACCTGGCCCTGCGCACCGGCGTGGAAGAGGTGGAAGGCTTCGTCTCCATGCTCGTGCAGGCCGAGCGCTTTGGCACCAGCATCGGCCAGGCGCTGCGCGTGCACGCGGACATGCTGCGCACGCGGCGGCGCCAGCGCGCCGAGGAAACCGCCGCGCGCGTGGGCACCAAGCTGCTGGCGCCGCTGGTGTTCATGATCCTGCCGGCGCTGCTGCTGGTCATGCTGGGCCCGGCCATGCTGCGCATCATGGCCACACTGCCCACGCTTTTCAAACACTGACGCGACGGGCATGAACCCCACCGCATCACACCGCGCAGCCCTGCCGCTGTCCCTGGCGCTGCTGCTGGCCCTGGGCGGTTGCGCCACCAAGCCGGTCAAGACCGCCTGGCGCATCGAGCCGGTGCAGACGGTGTCGCACGGAGCGCCTTCGGCCGACGGCTACTACGCCATAGGCCGCCACATCGAGCGCTCGCGCGACTGGGCCCGCGCCGCCGACGCCTACCGCCAGGCGCTGCAGGCCGATCCCGCACACGTGGACGCGCGCAACGCGCTGGCCGTGGCGCTGGCGCGGCTGGGCCGCCTGGCCGACGCCGAAGCGCAACTGCGCCAGGCGCTGGCCGCCGCGCCGCAGCGCGCCGACCTGCACAGCAACCTGGGTTTCCTGCTGCTGCTGGCGCAGCGCCCGCAGGAGGCGCAAGCCGCGCTGCACACTGCACTGGCGCTGGACCCGCAAGACCGCGTCGCGCAGGCCAATCTTCAACTCGCCCAGGGACGCGCCCCCGCGACGCCCGCGCCTTCCACGGCGCAGGCCGCGGCCACGGCGCCTGCCGTCACGGCAGCGGCGAAGCCAACGCCAACGGCGGCGGTCCCGGCCGCCGTGGCGCCACCGCACACACCGACCGGCCTGGTCCTGCAGGTCACGGACCAGCCCACGCTGGCGTCCCTGGTACGCCAGGAAAGCGGCACGCCAGCGGCACCCACTCCCCAGGCGGACGCATCCCCGTCCAAGGTGAACGCCACCGCGCCTGAGCCGCCCTTGACCGCCTTCACCCTGGAGATCAGCAACGGCATGGGGCGCCGCGGCGTGGCGCAGCAGTTGCTCCAGCAACTACAGCGCCAGGGTTTGGCGGTGCAACGCCTGGGCAACCAGCCGCCCTACCGCCAGCCGCACACGGTGGTGAGCTACCGGCCCGGCCACGAGGCGGCGGCACGCCGCGTGGCGCGGGCGCTGCCGCTGTCGGCGCCCCTGATGCCGGACGCCTCGCAGCGCAGTGGCGTGCGCGTGCTGCTGGGCCACGACTGGCCCGCTGCCGTGCAGGTGCCCGGCACCAGCGTCGCCACGGCGGCTGCCGCCCAGGCCAGCACCGCCCGGGAATAAAACCGGCGCGCCGCGCGTACACGGCCTGTCCCTTAGCCAAGAGGAGAGGACGTGATGAAGCTGAAATTCCTGGCCGCGCTGTCACTGACGGGCCTGCTGCTGCAGGGTTGCGCTACCGCAGGCGGCACCGCTCCGGCCAAGGTGGCCGACGGCGCCCTGGTGGGCTCCAACGGCATGACGCTCTACACCTTCGACAAGGACGCTGCCGGCAGCGGCAAGAGCGTGTGCAACGGCCCCTGCGCCACCAATTGGCCGCCGCTCATGGCCGCGGCCGACGCCAAGGCCGATGGCGACTGGAGCGTGGTCACCCGCGACGACGGCTCCAAGCAGTGGGCCTACAAGGGCAAGCCGCTGTACTACTGGACCAAGGACGGCAAGCCCGGCGACCGTACCGGCGACGGTTTCAATCAGGTCTGGCACACGGCCACGCCTTGATCCCATGGTGAGCCGGCGCCCTGCCGGCTCCCTCCCCGGCGCGCGCCGGGCTCCCGGCCGCCGCGGCCGGGGCACCCCAAGGGCCGCGGCGCCCTGGTCATCCGCCTGTCGCAGGGATGCGGTTCCCTGGCGGATGCTGCGGGCAATCCGGCGCCGCCAAAGCCTTGTGGCGGCAGCCGCAGTGACCCAGGTCAGGCCGCCGCCTTGCCCGCGCTGCAAGACCCGGCCGCCTGCGCTAACGTAGCCGGGATGTCCAGCCCTCGGTTGGGCATCGCCCATCGCCCAACCCTCGCTAACGGGGGCGATAGGCGCAGTCAATCGGCCCCATTTGATTAACTTTTCCAAACGGAAGGTCGATGGCTATAGTATTCAACCCGTCCCTTCAACCACCCACAGGAAATACGCAATGTCCCTGATCAACACCGAAGTCAAACCTTTCAAGGCCACCGCTTTCCACAACGGCAAGTTCGTGCCGGTGACCAATGAGGACCTGAAGGGCAAGTGGTCGGTCCTGATCTTCATGCCGGCTGCGTTCACCTTCAATTGCCCGACGGAAGTCGAAGACGCCGCGGACAACTACGCCGAGTTCCAGAAGGCCGGTGCCGAGGTCTACATCGTCACCACCGACACCCACTTCTCCCACAAGGTGTGGCACGAGACCTCGCCGGCCGTGGGCAAGGCCCAGTTCCCGCTGGTGGGCGACCCCACGCACCAGCTGACCCGCGCCTTTGACATCCACATCGAGGAAGAAGGCCTGGCCCTGCGCGGCACCTTCGTCATCAACCCCGAGGGCGTGATCAAGACGATGGAAGTGCACGACAACGCCATTGCCCGCGACGTCAAGGAAACGCTGCGCAAGCTCAAGGCGGCCCAATTCGTGGCCTCCCACCCGGGCGAAGTCTGCCCCGCCAAGTGGCAGGAAGGCGCCCAGACCATCAAGCCGTCGCTGGACCTCGTGGGCAAGATCTAAGTCGGAGAAGCGGGCGGTCTTCGCCCGCCCTTCTCTGTGTCGCGGCAGCCCTGCTGCCGCGGTCTATCCAGCCGGGCCTCCCGGAAAGCGCCACCCGCGCACACGCCCCCAGGGCGCTTTCCATGCGGCCACGAGCCCGCAAACGAACCCCTATAGCCAACGCTTTCGATCCGAAGGACACACCGCCATGTTGGACGCCGATCTCAAGGCCCAGTTGAAGGGCTACCTGCAGCGCCTCACGCAGCCCATCGAGCTGGTGGCTTCGCTGGACGACTCCAAGGGCTCGCAGGACATGCTGGCGCTGCTGCGCGACGTGGCCGAGCAGTCCGACAAGGTGACGCTGGTCGAGAGCCGCGGCGACGCCGAGCGCAAGCCTTCCTTCCTGATCCGCCGCGTGGGCACCGACATCGGCGTGCGCTTTGCCGGCCTGCCCATGGGCCACGAGTTCACTTCGCTGGTGCTGGCGCTGCTGCAGGTGGGCGGCTACCCGCCCAAGGTCGAGCGTGAAGTCATCGAGCAGATCGCCTCGCTCGACGGCGACCTGCACTTCGAGACCTACATGTCGCTGTCCTGCCACAACTGCCCGGACGTGGTACAGGCGCTCAACCTGATGGCGGCCGTCAACCCGCGCATCAAGCACACCGCCATCGACGGCGGCCTGTTCCAGAAGGAAGTGGAAGAGCGCCAGATCATGGCTGTGCCCATGGTCTTCCTCAACGGCAAGCTCTTCGGCCAGGGCCGCATGAGCGTGGAGGAAATCCTCTCCAAGGTGGACACCAAGGCCGCCGAGCGCGATGCCGCCAAGTTCAGCGCCAAGGCGCCCTACGACGTGCTCATCGTCGGCGGCGGCCCCGCCGGCGCGGCCGCGGCCGTGTACGCCGCGCGCAAGGGCATACGCACCGGCGTGCTGGCCGAGCGCTTCGGCGGCCAGACCCTGGACACCCTGGGCATCGAAAACTACATCTCCGTGCTGGAGACGGAGGGGCCGAAGTTCGCCCAGGCGCTGGAGCAGCACGTCAAGGCCTACGACGTGGACATCATGAACACGCAGCGCGCCGAGCAGCTCACGCCCGCCGACGCTTCCGGCCTCGTCCAGGTCAAGCTGGCCAACGGCGGCGTGCTCAAGGCCCGCTCGGTCATCCTGTCCACCGGCGCGCGCTGGCGCAACGTGGGCGTGCCCGGCGAGCAGGAGTACCGCAACAAGGGCGTGGCCTACTGCCCGCACTGCGACGGCCCGCTGTTCAAGGGCAAGCGCGTCTCGGTGATCGGCGGGGGCAACTCCGGCGTGGAAGCGGCCATCGACCTGGCCGGCATCGTGGCCCACGTGACGCTGGTGGAGTTCGCCGACCAGCTCAAGGCCGACGCCGTGCTGGTCAACAAGCTCAAGAGCCTGCCCAACGTGCAGATCTTCACCAACGCCCAGACCACGGAGATCACCGGCGAAGGCGGCAAGGTCAACGGCTTGCGCTACAAGGACCGCGCCACCGGCCAGGAGCACCTGGTGCCGCTGGAAGGCGTGTTCGTGCAGATCGGCCTGGTGCCCAACACCGAGTGGCTCAAGGGCACGGTGGAGCTCAACCGCTTCGGCGAGATCGTGATCGACGCCAAGGGCCAGACCAACGTGCCCGGCGTGATGGCCGCGGGCGACTGCACCACGGTGCCGTACAAGCAGATCGTCATCGCCGCCGGTGCCGGCGCGGCCGCCGCGCTCAGCGCCTTCGACCACCTCATCCGCACCCCGGCGCCCGCCGCGGCCTGAGGCGATGAGCCAGGGGCTGCAAGGCCCCGGCCCTCACCCCAGGAAAAAGCCCGCCGCAGCGGGCTTTTTTACGTCCGCCGTGCAGCGCGGCTGTTCAGGTATGGCCCAGCAGCCGGCGCAGCTTGGTAAAGGCCAGGGCCGCCATGACGGCGTCGTTCATCGCGTCGTGGGCCTCGTACTGCGGCAACTCCAGGTCGGCCAGCATGGTGGAAAACCGCAGGTCCACGTTGCGGTTGCCCCGCTCGTGGGCCGGGAGCTGGCGGTTTTTCCACTCGTAGTACAGGGCCGAGACCTCGATCTTGGGCTGCGGCAGCCGCAGGCCCAGCATGGGCCAGACCACGCGGTTGAGCATGGCCACGTCGAACTCCAGGTAGTAGCCCACCAGCGGGCGGCTGCCTATGAAGCGCATGAGCTGCGCCATGGCCGCCTCCGGCGCCATGCCCTGCGCCACGTCCTGCTCGCGCAGCCGGTGCACCTTCACCGCCGCGGCCGACACCTGGCGCTTCTCCGGCCGCACCAGCAGCTCCAGCCGCTCGCTGGTGAGCACGCGGCTGCCGGCGATGCGCACCGCGCCTATGGAGACGATCTCGTCGCGCCGCCGGTCCAGCCCGGTGGTTTCGCAGTCCAACGACACCCATTCGTCGGGCGGCGGCGGCTCGAACATGAAGCGGTAGTTGTCGTCGGCCAGGTGGTAGAGCAGCCAGCCCTTCTTGAGCTTGCCCAGGGGCGCGGCCAGCGGCCCAAGGAGATTGACGGTGGACTTCACTGCAGCGCGTCCAGGTGGTAGCGCAGCCGCAGCGTGGCCTTGAAGCGCTTGACCACGCCCAGCGTGTCCTTCAGCAGGTCGCGGTCCAGGCTGTTGAGCTGGTCGGGCTTCACGCCGCCGCTGACGTCGCGGCCCAGCTCGATGTCCTGCAGCCCCGCCTTGAGCTTGAGGCCCATGAAGAAGTGCAGGCTCTGCACCACGTCCGAGCCGATCTCTGGCGCCATGTGGCCCGCGGCCACCAGCGCCTGCACGCGCTCGGCCGTGCCGCACTCGCGTATGCGCTTGTCCATGGCCAGGCTGCGCACGCCGTGCACCAGCGGGAAGATGCCGGCCTTCTTGAGGTCCAGCCGGTCGGGGTCGTTGTCGCCCAGGGTGAGCAGCCGGTTCCACCAACCGCTGTGCTCGTCGAACAGCGTGATGGCCGCGGCGAAGCGGGCCTTGAAGGCGTCGCTGTCGGCGGCCAGGGAGAACACCTCGTCGCGCAGCGGCTCCAGCAGCGCCGCGTCGCCGCACACGGCATGCGCGTCCAGGAAGATGGCCAGCGACATGAGGCTGTCGGCGTTGGGCATGAGCATCCAGCGCCGCACCGTCTCGCGGAAGGTGGACTGCGGCTGCCGCCAGGCCGGGTTGTTGATCATGATCCCGCCCGCGCACGGCGGGTAGCCGAAGTCGATGAGCGCCTGCGTGAAGCGCGTGCAGATGTCCTCCAGCTCCGCCGGCGGCGCGTAGCCGTCGCGCAGCACCAGGCCGTTGTCCTGGTCGGTCTTGAGCAACTGCTCGCCGCGGCCCTCGCTGCCCATGACGAAGAGGCAACTGTTGGCGATGAGCTCCTTGGGCGCCACCATCTGCCAGGTGCGCTCGAACAGCTTGGCGTTGAGCTCGCTCACCAGGCGGGCAATCATGCCCACGCGCGTGCCGCCGCGGTGCAGGATGGCGATGAGCTTGGTGATCTGCCGCGCCGCCTCGGCCAGCCCCTGGAGGTCGCGCGCCTGCGCGATCTGCACGCCCACCAGGTAGGAGTGGTTGGAGAGGAAGCTGAACACCTCCAGCGCCTCCAGCACGCCCTGCACGCTGCCGTCGTCATCGCGCACCACCACGCGGTGCACGTTGTGGCGCAGCATCAGCGCCAGCGCCTCGCCCACCGGGTCCGACAGCTTCATGCACACCAGCGTGAACGTGGCCAGCCGGCCCACGGGCAGCCGGTCCAGCGGCGTGCCGTCGAGGATGGCGCGCTGCAGCCCGGTGTTGGTGAAGATGCCCAGCCGCGGCGGCGTGGCCTGGTCGTCATGAACCAGCACGCTGGAAATCTTGCGCTCCTGGAACACGCGGGCCACATCGATGATGGACGTCGAGGCCTCCACCATCACCGCCGGACGCACACCGGCCTCGGACACGCGCGCCATGGTCAGCGACTGCATCTCGTGCTGACTGCGCCGCTGCGCCAGCGCCGAGAGCTTGTTGGAGAGGTCGGAGAACAGCAGCGCGCCGAAGGTGGCGTTGCGCGCGATGAGCTCGTTGACCGCCTTGCGCGCGAGCTGGTAGGCCAGCACCTCCTCCTGCGCCACGAAGCGGTTGGTGACGCGCCCGGCCACGAGGGCGCGGCCGTCGAAGGTGTCGTCGGGGCCGTAGGTGGTGATGACCTGCTGTTCCTCGTCGAACTGCTGCACGTGCCCCTTGATGAGGACGAACAGGTGGCCGGGCGCTATGCCCGGCTCCAGGATGGCCTCGCCCGCCCGGAAGTAGGCGATGTCCACGCTGTTGCGCACGAGCTGGCGTTCCTCGGCGTCGAGGCAGTCGAAGGGGGATGCGTCGAAGTTGAAAGCGCTGGGCATAGCCGGCCATTTTGTGCAGCGCCGGCTGACGCGGACTTGATCCAGCACGCCTCACCCCGCGGCCCAACCGGACATGCGCGACGCCCGCTTCCCGCACGGGACGCGGGCGCGGCGGGTGTGGCGTCCCTCAGCGCCGACGCACCCCCGGCTGGGGCCGCGCCACCTCGTTCCACGGGCCGTCGAACCAGGCGTCGCCCAACATCGCCGCGCGCAGCATGGGCAGCGCGTCCAGCCCCCAGAACAGCTTGCCCTCGAAGGCGATGGTGGGCACGCCGAAGAGGCCCAGCGCGATGGCCTCCTCGGTCAGCGCGCGCAGCCGCTGCTTGACTTCGCCGCCCTGCGGGTCCAGGGCCGGGCGCAGCTCGGCCTGCAGCGCCTGCAGCCGCGCCGGGTCGCTGGCGTCCGCCCCGCCGCCGCGCCAGACGTGGTGGAACAGCGCCTCCACCACGCGGCGGTTGGGCAGGCCGTCCACATCGCCGCAGGCCAGCGCCAGGCGCTGCAGCGCCAGCGGATTGAACGGGTGCTGCGCCGGCAAGGCGAGCTCCACGCCCAGCTCGCGCGCCTGCCAGTGCACCTGCCGCAGGGTCCAGGCGCGCTTGGGCTCGAACTCGGCCGGGCCGAGCTGCCCCCAGTGCTTCAACAGTGCCCCGAACAGCAGCGGGCGGTAGCGCACGCTGTAGGAAATGCCTTCGAGCGCCTGCGGCAGCCGCTCGAAGGCCAGGTAGGCGTAGGGCGAGACGGTGTCGAACCAGAAGTCCAGCGTCTTCATCGCGTGCTCCGCGGCGGCGGCGGCAGCTCGCCGTGCAGCGTTCTCAACTGCGCCTGCCGCGCCGGCAGCAGTGCCCACACGGCGCGCTTGGCGGGGTCGTCCAGGCGCGACCACGAAGCGATTTCGTCGATGCCGCGGGCGCAGCCCAGGCACCAGCCGGTGGCCGCGTCCATCTTGCACACGCCGGTGCAGGGCGAGCCCACGGGCGCGGGCGGCGCCGGGGCGATGTCCCCGGGCTGGGCCTGGGCGGCGGCGGCGGCGGGAGTGTGCAAAGGCGGTGGCGTCACGGCTGCTGCACCACGTCGGCCACCGGGGCGCCGGTGAGCGCCTCCAACTGGCTTGGGCTCAAGCGGAACACGCCGTTGGGGTGGCCGGCGGCGGCCCAAATCTCGTCGAAGCGGAACAGCTCGCGGTCGATGAGCGTCAGCGGCGGCGTGGCATGCGCCACCGGCGAGACGCCGCCGATGGAGAAACCCGTGCGGGCCTTGACGAAGTCCGCATCGGCCCGACCCACGGGACCCACCAGCGCGGCAACCTTCTTCTCGTCCACGCGGCGGTCGCCGGACGCCACGACGAGCACCGCGCGCTCGTCGGCGCGCAACTTGAAAATGACGCTCTTGGCGATCTGGCCGACCGACACGCCCAGCGCATCGGCCGCCTCCTGCGCGGTGCGCGCGGCCGTCTCCAGGTACAGCGGCAGATGCGGGTGGCCCTGCGCCGCCAGGGCCTGCGCCACGCGTTGGAAGCCCTCGGGGCGCTGCTTGAAATCGTCGTCCATGTCGTCCTCGCGCCGCTGCGGGTGGCGGCGAGCGCAGGACTATAGCCAGCGCCGGCAGCCCCTTTTCAGCGCTTGGGCGGCAGCGGCGCCACGGGGCCGCCGCCCTCCTTCCAAGCCTTGAAGCCGCCGTCCACGTGGGCCACGTTGTCGAAGCCCATCTCCAGCAGCGTCTTGGTCGCCAGCGCCGAGCGCCAGCCCGCGGCGCAGAACAGGACGAGCTGCTTGCCCTGGGCGAACACGGGCTTGTGGTAGGGGCTCTCGGGGTCGGCCCAGAACTCCAGCATGCCGCGCGGCGTGTTGTAGGCGCCGGGGATGGTGCCCTCGCGCTCCAGCTCGCGGATGTCGCGCAGGTCGATGAACTGCACGTCCTCGCGACCGTGCAGCGCCAGCGCCTCGTCCAGCGTGCAGGTGCGCACCAGCGCCATGGCCTCCTCGACCATTTGTTGGGCGGTCTTTTTCATGTCTCGTTCTCCAGGGTGGTTCTTGTCAGAAGGGCGACGCCAGCCAGCGCTCGATGTGCGCTCGGCGGTCGTTGCCCCAGAAGGGCTCGCCGTCCACGACGATCCAGGGCGCGCCGAAGATACCCGCGGCAATGGCCTGGTCGTTGACCTGCTTCAGGTGCGCCTTCCATTGCGGGTCGGCGCAGGCGGCCTGGGCTTGCGCCGGGTCCAGGCCGCAGCGCCCGGCCAGCGCCAGCAGCGCGGGCATCTCGTCGAGTTGCACGCCCTCGGCGAAGTAGGCGGCCAGGGCGCGGCGGGCCCAGCCGGCGGCGCGGGAGTCGTCCTGCGCCTGCAGCCACCAGAAGATGCGCGCCGCGTTCTGCGTGGCGATGGGAAAGCGCGGCGGCGGCCGGTAGGGCACGCCCTCGAAGCGCGCCGAGCGCTCGAAGTCGCGGCGCATGTAGTCGCCCTTGAGCGGGTAGGCCACGGGCGGGCGCAGCTCGGCCGCGGCCAGCGTGGCGCCCAACAGCATGGCGTGCCAGCGCACGCGCCGGCCATGGCGCGCGGCCAATGGCTCTATCCACGTCGAGGCCAGGTAGGCATACGGCGAGGAAAAGTCGAACCAGACATCGATGGGGGTGGGGAAGCTCATCCACGCATGCTGGCGGCAGGGAAAGCCCGCCCGCAACAGCGCATTCCCTTGCGCTGCGGACAAGGTGCCACGCAAAAACACGGGCACGATGGATGCCGGATATGAACATGCTGCTCGAACTCGCCGTGCTGCTCGCCGCCTGTGGCGTGGCCTTGTGCTTCAGGCCATGGGCGACGCTGCGCGCCGACGAGTTGCGCAACCCCTGGCTGGCCGCGCTGGTGGTGCTGCCCTGGGTGTGGTCGCTGCAGGGCTCGCTGCCGGACGGCCCGCCGCTGCAACTTTCCTGCGCGGCGCTGCTGGTGCTGATGTTCGGCTGGCCGCTGGCCGTGCTCACCTGCGTGCCGGTGGCCGCGTGCACGACGCTGATCGACGGCAGCGGCGCCCTCGCCGCCCTGCACCAGGCCGTGTGGAACGGCGTGCTGCCGGCCACGATGGGCCTGGGCCTGGGCCTCGTGACGCGGCGCTGGCTGCCGCAGCACCTGATGGTCTACATCCTGGCCCGGGGCTTTGGCGCCACGCTGCTGGCCATGGCCCTCACCGGCGGGCTGTGGGTGCTGAGCCACCCGCTGCCCCCGAACAGCGACGTGGCCATCGTGCTCACCGGGCGCTGGCTGGTGGCCTGGAGCGACGCGGTGCTCAGCGGCATGATCTGCGCCATCTTCGTGGCCTGGCGGCCGCAGTGGATGGCGACTTATTCCGACCGGCGGTATTTGCCGGCGGCGCCGCGCTGAAGGCACCCGCGGCCCAAGCTGCCGTCCACGCCTTCCACGAACAAAGGGCCGCTCACCGAAGCGGCCCTTGTCACGTCCTCACCAGGGAATCGCCTCCCCTTGCGGCCCAAGGAACCCGCCATGGTCCTGGGCCGTGAGCCCGGCCAGCACGCGGCGCTGCGCGGCCACGCTGTCCTGCACCGACAGCGAGGCCGCCGGCCCACCCATGTCCGTGCGCACCCAGCCCGGGTGCAGCGCCACGCACAGCGCGCGGCCCTGCAGCGCCAGCGCCGCGTCCTTGAGCACGGAATTCAGCGCCGCCTTGGAGGCGCGGTAGAGCCAGCCGGAAGTCGATGAGCGCCCGCCTATGGATGCCATCACCGAGGACAGCACCGCCAGCGTGCCGCCGGGCTTCAGCCCCTCGGCCATGGCCGGCAGCAGCCGCATCGCGCCCAACACGTTGACGTGCATCACCGTGTCGAAGTCGGCCTGCGTGGGCGGCTCCAGCCCGGCCGTGTCCGGCCCGTACAGGCCGGCGCAGTAAATGGCCGCATCCAGGTTCAATCCGTCCAGCCGCCAGCTCAGCGAAGAGGCGCTGGTGGCGTCGGCCACGTCCAGCTCCCAGCAGGTGGCGCCCAGGGCCTGCACCGCCGCGCAATGCTCACCGCGTGCCGTGGCCCAGACCTGCGCGCCCGCCTCGCGGTACTGGCGCACGAACTCCAGGCCAATGCCGCGCGAGGCGCCAATCACCAGAACCTTTTGCATCTGTGTTTCCTCGGTGGTGTTTCGTTCGGGGCGCGCAGGCGTGCTCAGAGCAGCTCCAGCGCCAGCGCCGTGGCCTCGCCGCCGCCAATGCACAGCGACGCCACGCCGCGCTTGAGGCCGCGCTGGCGCAGCGCGCCCAGGAGCGTCACGACGATGCGCGCGCCGCTGGCACCAATGGGGTGGCCCAGCGCCACGGCGCCGCCGTGCACGTTGACGATGTCGTGCGGCAGCTCCAGCGCCGACATCGCGGCCATGGTCACGGCGGCAAAGGCCTCGTTGACCTCCCACAGGTCCACCTGCTCCTTGCGCCAGCCGGCCTTCTTCAACACCTTCTCAATGGAGCCCGCCGGCGCCGTGGTGAACAGCTCCGGCGCCTGCGCGTGCACGGCGTGCGCGGCGATGCGCGCCAGTGGCTTCAAGCCCCGCTGCGCCGCGGTGGACTCGCGCAGGAGCACCAGCGCGGCGGCGCCGTCGGAGATGCTGGAGGCGGTGGCGGCGGTGATGGTGCCGTCCTTCTTGAACGCCGGCTTCAGCCCGGCGATCTTGTCCAGCCTGGCCTTGAAGGGCTGCTCGTCGTGCTTGAAGACGGTGTCGCCGCCGCGGCCGGCCACGGTCACCGGGGCGATTTCCCAATCGAAACGGCCGTCCTCGTTGGCCTGCCTGGCGCGCTGGGTGGAGGCGATGGCGTAGGCCTCCATGGCCTCGCGGGTGAAGCCGAACTGCGACACGCAGGTCTCGGCGAACACGCCCATGGCCTTGCCGCGGTCGTAGGCGTCTTCCAGGCCGTCCAGGGCCATGTGGTCGTACAGGGCGGCGGCGCCGTACTTCACGCCCTTGCGGGCGAACATCAGGTGCGGCGCGTTGGTCATGCTCTCCATGCCGCCGGCCACCAGGGCGTCGGCGCTGCCGGCCAGGAGCATGTCGTGCGCGAACATCATGGCGCGCATGCCCGACCCGCACATCTTGGAGAGGGTCACCGCCCCGGTGGCGTCGGGAAGGCCCGCGCGGCGCAGGGCCTGGCGCGCGGGCGCCTGGCCCTGGCCGGCCATGAGGCAGTTGCCCATGAGTACCTCGTCCACCGCGTCGCCGGGCAGCCCGGCGCGCTCCACGGCGGCGCGTATGGCCACGGCGCCCAGCTCCCAGGCCTGCAGCGACGCGAAATCGCCCAACAGGCCCCCAATGGGCGTGCGGGCCGCGGAGACGATGACGACGGAATCAGCCATGGTTGCGCTCCTCTTCTCTCGGTCAGTCCGTGTGGCGGCGGCGGGACGCAAGCCGGGCGGGCTCAGCCCCGTTGGGCTGCGCCGGTGTCCGTGCCGGCCTCGGCGGCGGCGCGCGCCGCGCGCTGGTGGATGAAACGCTTGTGCGGCTCGTAGGGGAACACGTCGTGCACGTGCCCGGCCAGGATGCGCTGCTTGTGCGTGTTCCAGAAGTCGGCGTCGAGCAGGTCGGCGTGGTGCTTCATGAACACCTCGCGCACGCTGGCGTTGCCCAGCAAGAAGGGTTCGAACGTTTCCGGGAACACGTCCTTTGGGCCGACGTGGTACCAGATCTCGCCGGACATCTCCTCCTCCTCGTTGCGCGGCGTGGGCACGCGGCGGAAGTTGCAGTCGGTGAGGTACTCGATCTCGTCGTAGTCGTAGAACACCACCTTGCCGTGGCGCGTCACGCCGAAGTTCTTCCACAGCATGTCGCCGGGGAAGATGTTGGCGGCCACGAGGTCCTTGATGGCGTTGCCGTACTCGATCACCGCGTGCTCCAGCTGCTGGGGCGTGGCCTCCTGCAGGTAGATGTTCAGCGGGATCATGCGCCGCTCGATGTAGACGTGCTTGAGGATGACCTCCACCTGCCCGTCGCCGTCGCGGTCGGAAATTTCCACCTGGCTTGGACAGTGGTGCAGCAGCTCCTGCACCAGCGCGTCCTCGAAGCGCACGCGCGGGAAGGCCACGTTGCTGTACTCCAGCGTGTCGGCCATGCGGCCCACGCGGTCGTGCGTCTTCACGAGCTGGTACTTGCCCTGCACCAGCTCGCGCGTGGTCTCCTTGGGCGCCGGGAAGAAGTCCTTGATGGCCTTGAAGACAAAGGGAAAGCTCGGCAGGTCGAACACCAGCATCACCATGCCCTTGATGCCCGGCGCGATGCGGAACTTGTCGCCGGAATGGCGCTGGTGATAGAGGAAGTCCCGGTAGAACAGGTTCTTGCCCTGCTTCTGCAAACCCAGCGCGCTGTAGAGCTCCGAGCGCGGCTTGCGCGGCATGAGGCTGCGCAGGAACTGCACGTAGGCCGCGGGAATCTCCATGTTCACCATGAAGTAGGCGCGCGCGAAGCTGAACAGCAGCAGCAGCTCCTCCTCACCGAAGAGCGCCGCGTCTATCGCCAGCGACTGGCCCTCCTGCGCGTGCAGGATGGGCAACACGAACGAGGTCTCGTGGAAGCCGTTGACGATCTTGCCCACGATGTAGCCGCCCTTGTTGCGGAAGAACATCGAGGACAGGACCTGGATCTGGAAATTGGTGCGCCAGCGCACGTCGCCCAACTGGCGGCGCAGCGCCTCCAGCACGTCGTCCAGGTCGCGCTGGAAGTCCTCGAAGGGCAGCGCGAGCTGGAAGTTGTGGACGATGCGCTGCAGCGTCTCGCGCAGCGTCGCGGGCGTGGGGTAGTAGGCGCGGTAGGTGGGCGCCGCGGCGGGCTCGTCGTTCTCGATGTACTCGGTGGAGACGGCCGGGCGGACGAAGATGAAGTCGTTGTGGAAGTAGTTGTGGTGAAGGATCTTGGTGGTGACCGAGTTGAAGAAGGTCTCGGCCAGCTCGGGCTGGTGGTGGTTCACCAGCAGTCCGATGTAGTGGAGCTTCACCTGCTGCCAGGTGTCCATGGGCAGCGAGGAGGCCTGGAACTCGGTCTGCAGCCGTTCGGCGGCCTCCTCCACGCGCACGTCGTAGAACTCGATGCGCTCGCGCTGCGCGCGCTGCTGGCCGTGCCAGTCCGCCTGTTCGAAGCGCTGCTTGGCCGCGGCGCTGGTTTCTCGGAACAGCCGGTAGTGGCGGTTGAAACCCTCCAGCAGCGCACCGGCGATGGCGTAGGCACGGCCATCGTCCAGCACGCGCGGAAAGAGGCTGGGGGGGTTGTGGGTCACGGCCTTGTCTCCTGGGATCTTGTGTCTTGTGCAGGGCCGGCCTGCTGCGGGGCTGGCCCGCCGCCCCGTCAGGAGCTCAGCGGGCCGAGGTCGGCAGCGCCGCTGCCGGTCTGGGCGTCGGCATCGGCGACCGGGGCCGGTGCGGGAGCCGGCGCGGGGGCCGGGGCGATGTCGGCCTGCTGCGCCGCCGCGCGGGCCTTCACGGCGCGCAGCGCCTGCTCGTAGGCCGGGGCCACGTCGTCGGGGCTGCCCACGGTCATGCGCAGGTCCTGCAGCAGCCCGTTGTGCAGGCCGTACACCCAGCCGTGCACCACCACGCTCTGGCCGCGCTGCCAGGCGTCTTTGACCACCGTGGTCTGGCAGACGTTGAGCGCCTGCTCCAGCACGTTGAGCTCGCACAGCGCGTCGGTGCGCAGATCGGCCGGAATGCTGAACAGCCAGTCGCGGTGCTTGTCGCGCACGTCCTGCACGTGGCGCAGCCAGTTGTCCACCAGGCCCACGCGCAGGTCGTGCAGCGCGGCCTTGACGCCGCCGCAGTTGGAGTGACCCACCACGATGACGTGCTGCACCCGCAGCGCGTCCACCGCGAACTGCAGCACCGACAGGGAGTTGAGGTCCGAGTGCGCCACCACGTTGGCCACGTTGCGGTGGACGAACAGTTCGCCCGGCAGCAGCCCCACCAGCTCGTTGGCCGGCACGCGCGAGTCGGCGCAGCCTATCCACAGGTACTGCGGCGTCTGCTGCTTGAGCAGCCGGGAGAAGAAGCCCGGCTCGCGGGCCTCGGTCTCGTCGGCCCACTGGCGGTTGCGCTCGAAGAGGTCTTTCAGTTCATTGGACATGGCGGGGAGTCATTTCTTATGGAACGGGGGAAATCTTCTGGCGGCGCGATCCGGGGCCGCGCACAGCGCTTGCGAGCGCACCGGCGGCGGGCGGTGAGGCGGCGTCAGCCCTGGACGTCGGGGCGGCCCTGCACGGTGAACATGGTGGCGGTCATGGTGGCCACGAGCTTTTCGGGGCCGCCGCCGTCGTGCTGCAGCGCGCGGCCCTCGACCACGCTGATGGTGCGCCCGGCCTTGAGCACGCGGGCCTCGCAGCGCAGCCAGGGGCCCTGCGCGGGCGCCAGCAGGTTGACCTTGAACTCCACCGACAGCACCGAGGCCTCGGCCGGCATGAGCGAGAAGGCGGCGTAGCCGCAGGCGGAGTCCAGCGCGGTGGTGAGCATGCCGGCGTGCATGAAGCCGTGCTGTTGGGCCAGCTCCGGCTTGTGGCGCACGACGATGACCACATGGCCCGGCTCCACCACCTCCAGCGAGGCTCCGAGCGTGCGCATGGCGCCCTGGCGGGCGAAGTTGTCGCGCACGCGCTGTGCATAGCCGGCGTCTGCGGGAACGAAGCTCATCAATCCTCCTCCGGGTACTCGGCGCGAATCCCCGGATTTTAAGGGGGGGTCACTACACTGCCCGCGCATGACCGCCCCGCAGCACCGCCCCCAGCCTTCTCCGTTGACTTACCCCCTGGGCGACCAGTTGCCCGCGCCGGGCCAGGCCCTGGACATCGCCCCGGGCGTGCGCTGGCTGCGCATGGGGCTGCCCTTCGCGCTGGACCACATCAATCTGTGGCTGCTGCGCGACCGCGTGGACGGCCGCGAGGGCTGGACGGCGGTGGACACCGGCATCGCCAGCGACGCCACCCGCGCCGCCTGGGAACAGGTCTTCGAAACCGGGCTGGACGGGCTGCCGCTGCTGCGCCTGGTGGTGACGCACATGCACCCCGACCACATCGGCCTGGCGCAGTGGCTCACCGCGCGCTGGGGCTGCCGCCTGTGGATCAGCGCCACCGACTACCTCGCCGCCCAACACGGCAGCCGCAGCAGCACCGGCCATGGCGGCGACAGCGCCGCGGCCTTCTTCGGCAGCCACGGCCTCACCGACCCGGACGCGCTGGAGAAGGTGCGACAGCGCGGCAGCTACTACGCCAGCATGGTCCCCGAGGTGCCGGCGCAATACGCGCGGCTGCTGGACGGCCTGCGGCTGCCCATGGGCGGCCACGACTGGCACTGCATCGCCGGCTACGGCCACGCGCCGGAGCACATCAGCCTGCACTGCCCGGCGCTGGGCGTGCTGATTTCCGGCGACATGCTGCTGCCGCGCATCTCCACCAACGTCAGCGTGCTGGACGTGGAACCGGAAGCCAACCCGCTGCCGCTGTACCTCGCGTCGCTGGAGCGCTTCACGCCGCTGCCGGCCGGCACCCTGGTGCTGCCCTCGCACGGCAAGCCTTTCACGGGGCTGCATGCGCGCGTGGCGCAACTGCGCGAGCACCACGACGAGCGGCTGGGCGAAGTGCTGCAGGCCTGCGCCGAGCGGCCCATGGACGCCGCCGCGCTGCTGCCCGTGCTGTTCCGCCGCCCGCTGGACCTGCACCAGACCACCTTCGCCATGGGCGAAGCCATCGCCCACCTGCACGCGCTGTGGCTGGACGGCCGGCTGCGCCGCCAGGCGGATGCGGACGGCGTCTGGCGGTTCACCAAGCCCTGAGCGGGCCTCCTACAAGGCGGACAAGGCACTTTTCCGCCGGCCGCATTGTTCAGAAATCTGAACGATGAAGCCCATTCAATGGGGGCTCACCGGGCACGAAACTGAACACTGGCCCGCCATGACTTCGCCAAAACCCTGCCCTGAACCGTCCGCCAAGAAGAAGGGCCTGTCACGTGAGTAACAGGCCCTGCCCGTACACCGCCCTTGCCGTCGAACGCGGCGCCTCCCGCAGTGCACGCCGTCATGGACAGCGAAGGGCCAGTCTGCAGCAACCCCCCTCATTTGCAGGACCCCCGAATGGGTGACAAATTGTGACTAATGCACGGCTCGCCCTGCCGGCGTGAGGGCCGGGGCCGAGAACCTGACGGGCGCTGCCGCCGGCTTGCTCAGTCCAGCGAGGGCAGCACCGCGGCGCGCAGCGCGGCGCGGCGGGCGGCGAAGTCCGGCAGCACGGCGCGCACATGGGCCCAGAAGGCGGCGCTGTGGTTCATCTCGCGCAGGTGGGCCAGCTCGTGCACCACCACGTAGTCGATGAGCGCGGGTGCCAGGTGCACCAGGCGCCAGTTCAGGCGGATCACGCCCGCGGCGCTGGCGCTGCCCCAGCGCGTCACGGCGGCAGACAGCGCCACGCGCGACGGCCGCACACCCATCAGCGGCGCATGGAGGGCGCAGCGCTCACGGAAATGCGCCAGCGCCCGCGCGCGCAGCCACTCGCGCAGCGCGGCGGCCCATTGCGCCGGCGGCGCCTCGGCGGGCAGCGGCGCGTGCAGCAGCGCGGCGGCGGCGTCGAGCTGCCAGGCCGCGGCCTGCGGCCGCAGCGACAGGCGCTCGCCCAGGAAGGGAAGCTCGGCTTCGGGGCCCCACACCGGCTGCACCTCGCGGCGGCGCAGCGACTGCTGCCGCTGCGCGGCGAGGTGGCGCAGTATCCAGGCCGCCTTGGCGTGCAGCGCCTGCTCCACCTGCGCCAGCGTGGCGTGGCGCGGGGCGGCCACGCGCAGGCCCTGCGCGTCCACCACCAGGCCGATGCTGCGGCGGGCGCTGCGCCGCAGCGCGTAGCCCACCTCGGCGCCGGACAGGTGCACGGCGTGGCGCGCCTCGGGGTGGCGCCACACGCTGCCCTGCGGCACGGCGCCGGCCGGCGCCGCATCGGCCACGAGCCGGGGCGCGGCCATGCTCAGGACTGCGCGGCGGTGGCGGAGCGCTGCGGCTGGCCGCCGGCGTAGGCCTCGGGGTCCAGGCGGCGCATTTCGCCCTCGATCCAGGCTTCGACCTCGCGCGTCACCGCGTCGGCGCTGCGGCCCTGCGTGGCGATGGGCGCGCCCACGGAGATGTCGATCACGCCGGGCTTGAGCAGCCAGCTCTTGCGCGGCCAGCAGCGCGCGGAGGTGACGGCAATGGGCACCACCGGCACGCCCGCGGCCATCGCCAGCCGCGCGGCGCCGCTCTGGTAGCGCGCCTGCTCGCCGCGGGGCACGCGCGTGCCCTCGGGGAACATGATCACCCACGTGCCCTGGGCCATGAACTTGCGGCCCTGCGTGGCGACCTTGTTCCAGGCCTCGGTGCGCTTGGCGCGGTCGATGTGGATCATGTCCAGCCGCGCCATGGCCCAGCCGAAGAACGGGATGTAGAGCAGCTCGCGCTTGAACACGTAGGCCAGCGGGTGTGGCATCAGCGCCGGGAAGGCAAAGGTCTCCCAGGTGGACTGGTGCTTGGCCGCCAGCAGCACGGCGTCGCGCTTGCCCTTGGGCAGGTGGTCCATGCCCTGCAGCCGCCAGCGCACGCCGCAGATGAAGCGCGCGCCCAGGATGGCCGTGCGCAGCCAGCCCGCGCACATCCAGTACACCGGCTCGCCGCGCAGGAAGATGGACACCACCACCACCGACAGCGCCCACGGAACTACCGTGAGGGCCAGGAACACGATATAGAGCGCCGAGCGCAGCGCCGAAAGCAGTCGTCCCATAGTCAGCGGCTCCCCTCGCCGTCCGTGGCCGCCGGCGCGTCAGGTTGCTCGCGCTGCAGCAGGTAGTCGGCGAAGGCCGACAAGTCGTCATGAACCTGCAGCCCCGGCACCTGGACCGCGAGCTGCTGAAGCTGGGCCTCGTCCAGCAAGGCGCCGCGGCCGCTGCGCAGCAGGTGCGGCTGGCAGCCCGCGGCGCGGGCGGCCAGCATGTCGCGCGGCGTGTCGCCCACCATCGGCACCTGCGTGAGGTCGGCGCCGTAGCGCCGGCCGATGTCCAGCATCAGCCCGGGCAGGGGCTTGCGGCAGTCGCAGTGCTCCTCCGGCGTATGCGGGCACAGGAAGACCGCGTCCAGCCGCCCGCCCTGCATCGCCAGCGTGCGCATCATGTGCGCGTGCACGGCGTTGAGCGAGGCCATGTCGATCATCCCGCGCCCAATGCCGGCCTGGTTGGTGGCGATGACCGTGTGCCAGCCCGCGTGGTTGAGCCGCGCCACGGCCTCCAGCGCGCCGGGCACGGGCGTCCACTCCGAGGGCTCCTTGACGTGGTCCTCGCGGTACTGGTTGAGGATGCCGTCACGCCCGAGGATGACGAGCTTGGGAACGGGTGTCATGCCGCCAGCCGCGACAGGTCGGCGACCCGGTTCATCGCGCCGTGCAGCGCACCCAGCAGCGCCAGGCGGTTGGCGCGCAGCGCGGCGTCCTCGGCGTTGACCATGACGTGGTCGAAGAAGGCGTCCACCGGCGCCTTGAGCGCGGCCAGCGCCTGCAGCGAGCCCTGGTAGTCACCAGCCTCGAACGCGGAGTCAGCCTTGGGCGCCACGGCCTGCAGGGCCTCGAACAGCGCGGCTTCGGCACTTTCCTGCAGCAGCGCGGTATCCACCGCCGCGGCGGCGCCGCCCTCGCTCTTCTTGAGGATGTTGCCCACGCGCTTGTTGGCCGCGGCAAGCGACGCGGCTTCCGGCAAGGCCGAGAAGGCGCGCACCGCGGCCAGCCGCTTGGGCACCTGGCCCAGGCGCTCGGGGCGCAGGGCGAGCACGGCGTCCACTTCCTGCGCGCTGTAGCCCTGCTCGCGCAGGCTCACGGCCAGGCGGTCGTAGAAGAAGTCCAGCAGCGCGGCGCCCGGGTTCGCGATCAGCTCGCCGAAGGGCGGCACGGCCTGCGCCACCAGCTCGTGCAGCGACAGCGGCAGGTTCTTCTCGACCAGCAGCCGGATCACGCCCAGGGCGTGGCGGCGCAGGGCGAACGGGTCCTTGTCGCCGGTGGGGAGCTGGCCGATGCCGAACAGGCCCACCAGCGTCTCCAGCTTGTCGGCCAGCGCCAGCACGGTGCCGGTGTGGTTGCGCGGCAGCGCGTCGCCGGCAAAGCGGGGCTTGTAGTGGTCCTCGATGGCGATGGCCACGCCGTCGCGCAGGCCCTCGTGGCGGGCGTAGTAGCCGCCCATGATCCCTTGCAGCTCGGGGAACTCGCCCACCATGTCGGTGAGCAGGTCGGTCTTGGCCAGCAGCGCGGCTTCCTTGGCCTTGCTGTCGAGCACGTCGAACTCGTCCTTGGCGTCCACCGTGTAGGGCACGGTGGCCAGGCGCAACTGGTTGACGATGGCGTGGGCGATGGCCTGCACGCGCTCGGCGCGCTGGCCCTGCGTGCCCAGCTTGCCGTGGTAGACGACCTTGGCCAGGCCGGGGACGCGCGAGGCCAGCGTCTTCTTGCGGTCCTGGTCGAAGAAGAACTTGGCGTCGGCCAGGCGCGGGCGCACCACGCGCTCGTTGCCCTGCACCACGGCGCCCGCGTCCTCGGGGCTGATGTTGCTCACCACCAGGAAGCGGTTCGTGAGCTTTCCAGCCGCATCCAGCAGCGGGAAGTACTTCTGGTTGGCCTTCATCGTGAGGATGAGGCACTCCTGCGGCACTTCCAGGAACTCCTTCTCGAACTGGCAGGCGAGCACGTTGGGGCGCTCGACCAGCGCGGTCACCTCGTCCAGCAGCGCGGCGTCCTCGATGGGCTTGAGGCCTTCGCGGGCGGCTGCGGCCTGCAGCTGGCGCTCGATCTCGGCGCGGCGCGCGTCGAAACCGGCAATCACCGCCCCTTCTTGCTGCAATTGCTGCGCATAGCTGTCGGCGTCCAGCAGCACCACCGGGTCCACGGCGGCCTCGAAGCGGTGGCCGTGGGTGGCGCGGCCGGCCTGCAGGCCCAGGGCGGCCACGGGCACCACGTCGGCGCCGTGCAGCGCGACCAGCGCGTGCGCGGGGCGGACGAAGTGCACGCTGCTCCAGCCATCGGCGAGCTGGTAGCTCATGACCTTGGGGATGGGCAGCTTCGCCAGCGCCTCTTCCAGCGCCTTTTGCAGGCCGTCAGCCAGCGCGGCGCCGCGCAGCGTGCTCTGCAGGAACAGCGCCTCGGCCTTGCCGTCGGAGCGGCGCTGCAGTTGCGGCAGCACGGAGGCGTCGGCGCCCAGCGCGGAAAGCTTCTTGAGCAGCGCGGGCGTGGGCTGGCCTTCGGTGTTCAGCGCCACGGCCACCGGCATGAGCTTCACGAGCTGCTCGCGGTCGGGGGCTTGGGCCGCTACCGCCGTGACGTGCGCGGCCAGGCGGCGCGGCGAGGCGTAGGGCGTGGCCACAGCGTCGGCGCCGGCCAGGCCCTGGGCCTGCAGGCCCTTGAGCAGTGCCTGCGTGAAGGCGTCGCCCAGGCTCTTGAGCGCCTTGGGCGGCAGTTCCTCGACGAACAGTTCGACGAGCAGGTTCTTTTGGTTCATGTCCGAAGCCGCCATCACGCCGCCTTCTTCTTCAGTTCGAGTTGTGCCGTGACCTCGTCGGCCCAGGCCTTGGGCGCCATGGGGAAACCCAGGCGCGCGCGGCTGTCCACGTAACCCGCGGCCACCGAGCGCGCGAGGTTGCGGATGCGGCCGATGTAGGCCGCGCGCTCGGTCACGCTGATGGCGCCGCGCGCGTCCAGCAGGTTGAAGGTGTGCGCGGCCTTGAGCACCTGCTCGTAGGCCGGCAGCGCGAGCTGCTGCGCGATGAGGTGCTGCGCCTGGCGCTCGTGCGCGCCGAAGGCGGTGAGCAGGAACTCCACGTCGGAGTGCTCGAAGTTGTAGGTGCTCTGCTCGACCTCGTTCTGGTGGAACACGTCGCCGTACTTCAGCCCCGGCGTGTATTCGAGGTCGTAGACGTTTTCCACGCCCTGCAGGTACATGGCCAGGCGCTCCAGGCCGTAGGTGATCTCGCCGGTAGCGGGCTTGCAGTCGATGCCGCCGACCTGCTGGAAGTAGGTGAACTGCGTCACCTCCATGCCGTTGAGCCACACCTCCCAGCCCAGGCCCCAGGCGCCCAGGGTGGGGTTCTCCCAATCGTCCTCGACGAAGCGGATGTCGTTCTTCTTGAGGTCGAAGCCCAGGGCCTGCAGCGAGCCCAGGTAGAGCTCCAGGATGTTGGCCGGCGCGGGCTTGAGGACGACCTGGAACTGGTAGTAGTGCTGCAGCCGGTTGGGGTTGTCGCCGTAGCGGCCGTCCTTGGGGCGGCGGCTGGGCTGCACGTAGGCGGCCTTCCAGGGCTCGGGACCCAGCGCGCGCAGGAAGGTGGCGGTGTGGCTGGTGCCGGCGCCGACCTCCATGTCGTAGGGCTGCAGCAGCGCGCAGCCCTGGGCGCCCCAGTATTCCTGCAGGCGAAGGATGATTTGCTGGAAGCTCAGCGTGGCCATGGAGTGGATGTTGCGGACGTAAACCCTTGATTCTAGGGTGGCGCCCGCGTGGCCCTGACGCCGGCAAGGGCCGGCCTTGACCCGCACCAAACCCCGGGCGCCGCCGCCCGCCCCGCCGCCTCAGGCGCGGCGCACGCGCGCCACCACCAGCACGATGGTGCCCAGCGCCGCCGCCAGCAGCGGCCACAGCCCGGCACGCGCGGCCCACCACGCGAAGGGCGTGACGCCTTCGCGCGCCTGCACCGGCGCCTCCAGCGTGCCGCGGCTGTAGGCGGGCAGTTGCGCGGTGACGCGGCCGGTCTCGTCGATGACGGCGGTCACGCCGGTGTTGGTGGCGCGCAGCATGGGAATCTGGAACTCCAGCGCCCGCAGGCGGCTGATGTTGAGGTGCTGCGGCAGCGCCACCGTGTGGCCGAACCAGGCGATGTTGCTGACGTTGACGAAGAGCGTGGGCGAGTGCGCCGGCTCGCGAAAGCGCTGCGCCAGCTCCTCGCCGAACAAGTCCTCGTAGCAGATGTTGGGCGCCAGGCGCTGGCCCAGCGTGGCGAAGGACGGGGCATTGAGCGGGCCGCGGTCGAAGTCGCCCAAGGGGATTTCCATCAGCCGCGTGAACCAGCGAAAGCCCGTGGGGATGAACTCGCCGAAGGGCACCAGGTGCACCTTGTCGTAGCGGTAGGGGTCCTTGCCCGCCGTGTGCGAGGACAGGCCCAGCACCGCGTTGGCGTAGCCGCTGTCGAAGTCGCCCAGCGGCACGCCCACCAGCGCGGCCTGCGGCGAGTGCTCGAAGCGGTCGCGCAGCGCGCTCCAGTAGGTGGGGTCGAAATCCTGCAGCTGCGAGGGCAGCAGCGGGATGGCCGTCTCCGGCGCCACCACCAGGTCGCCCTGGGCCTGGTCCAGCGCCTGGCGCAGCCAGGCCAGCGCGCCGGGCAGGTGCTCCGTCGCGAACTTCTCGTCCTGCGCCACGTTGGTCTGCACCAGGCTCACGCGCAGCGTGCCGTGGCCCAGCGTGAAGGAGGCCGGCCCAAGCACGTCGGCCACGGTGAGCACCGCCGCCATGCCGGCCAGCGCCAGGCCCAGCACCCGCCAGCCCGCGCGCGCCGCGGCCACCAGCAGCGCCGAGATCAGCGCCACGGCCGCGCCCATGCCGTACACGCCCACCCAGGGCGCGAGCACGGCCAGCGGGGCGTCCACCTGCGCGTAGCCGCTGGCCAGCCAGGGAAAGCCGGTGAAGAGCGCGCCGCGCGCCAGCTCGGCCAGCAGCCACAGCGCGGCCCACAGCAGCGCGTCCGGCATGGCGCGGCCGCGCCGCAGGCGCGCGTACAGCC
This sequence comes from Azohydromonas lata, assembly GCF_034427735.1. NCBI lineage: Bacteria > Pseudomonadati > Pseudomonadota > Betaproteobacteria > Burkholderiales > Sphaerotilaceae > Azohydromonas > Azohydromonas lata. The sequence continues at coordinate 19,676 of NZ_JAXOJX010000035.1, read as the reverse complement.
CCATGGCCAGCGCCAGGTAGGCACCCATGGCCAGCGCCAGCGCCGCCACGGCGGCCACGGCCAGCGGCGCGGGCAAGCCGCCGTAGCGGTGCATGCTCACGAACAACCACCAGGTGCCCGCCCCCACCCACACGCTGCCGAAGGTCCAGCCCAGCAGCGCCGCGCGGCCCGGTGCGGCGCCCTGCACGCGCCAGGCCAGCAGCGCCACGCACAGCAGTTGCAGCGGCCAGGCGCCGGTGTGGGCAAAGGTGAGCGCGTGCAGCGCGCCCACCGCGGCCAGGAGCGGCAGCTCCAGCCGGCGGGTCCAGCCCGGTACAGCTTTGAAGTTCAAGATGCGTCGGCGGCTTCGCCGGCAGGTATGCGCGTGACCTTGAACCAGCGCACGGCACCGCCGCGCGTGAGCATGACGGTGAAGCGCAGCGCCCCCACGTCCACCACCTCGCCGCGGCGCGGCACGCGGCCGGCCTCGTGCGCGACCAGGCCGCCTATGGTGTCGAAGTCCTCGCGCGGCAGCGCGATGGCGAAGGCCTCGTTGACGTCGTCGATCTCGGCGTCGCCGGCCACGCGGTAGCTGCCGTCGGCCAGGGTGTAGACGGCACTCTCGGCGTCCTTGTCGTCGAACTCGTCCTCGATCTCGCCGACGATCTGCTCCAGCACGTCTTCGATCGTGATGAGCCCGGCGGTGTTGCCAAATTCGTCGATGACGATGGCCAGGTGGTTGCGGTTGCTGCGAAAGTCGCGCAGCAGCTCGTTGAGCCGCTTGCTCTCCGGGACAAACACGGTGGGCCGCAGCAGCGTGCGCAGGCTCAGCTCCGGCGCGCGCTGCAGCTTGAGCAGGTCCTTGGCCATGAGGATGCCGATGATGTTGTCGCGCCGCCCGTCGTACACGGGAAAGCGCGAGTGCCCCGCGGCGATGACCTGCTCCAGCAGCGCCTCGTACGGGCTCTCGATGTCCAGCAGGTCCATGCGCGGCGCGGCGACCATGACGTCGCCGGCGCTCATGTCGGCCATGCGCAGCACGCCTTCGAGCATCAGCCGCGATTCGGGCTCTATGAGCTCGCGCTGCTCGGCGTCGGCCAGCGTCTCCATCAGCTCGGCCTTGGAATCCGGCCCCGGCGAGATGAACTCCACCAGGCGCTCGAACAGGCTGCGCTTTTCGGCCGGCAGGCGCAGCGACGAGGGCCGCGCCGGCGGGGTCTTGACGGATTGAGGAGGTTCTGACACGGCAGGTGTCGACAGTGGGAAGGCGGCAAGAATACCTGATCGGCTTGACAGGGCACGGAGCTTGCATGACAGTCCGTCGCCCTTATCAGACCCCCCTGGCGCTTTGGGCCAGGCTGCAAGCCCATGTCCAACGGACTGATTCCCGCCACCATCCTCACCGGCTTCCTCGGCAGCGGCAAAACCACGCTGCTCAAGCGCGTGCTCAGCGAGCCGCACGGCCAGAAGATCGCCGTGATCGAGAACGAGTTCGGCGAAGAGAACATCGACAACGAGATCCTGGTGGCCGACACCGAGGAGCAGATCATCCAGCTCTCCAACGGCTGCGTGTGCTGCACCATCCGCGAGGACTTGCGCTCCACCTTGTCGGTGCTGGCGGCCAAGCGCCGCCGCGGCGAGCTCAGCTTCGACCGCGTGGTGATCGAAACCACGGGCCTCGCCGACCCCGGCCCCGTGGCGCAGACCTTCTTCATGGATGACGAGATCGCCGAGAGCTTCCTGCTCGACTCCATCCTGACCCTGGTGGACGCCAAGCACGCCAACAGCCAGCTCGACACCCGCCAGGAAGCGCGCCGCCAGGTGGGCTTCGCCGACCAGATCTTCATCAGCAAGTCCGACCTGGTGCCGACGGCCGAAGTCGATGAGCTCTCGCACCGCCTCAAGCACATGAACCCGCGCGCACCGCAGCGCCGGGTGCACTTCGGCGAGGTGGCCATCAGCGAGGTGTTCGACCTGCGCGGCTTCAACCTCAACACCAAGCTGGAGATCGACCCGGAGTTCCTCAACGACACGCCGCACGATCACCACCATCACGACCACGAGCACGGCGAGCACTGCGACCACCCGCATCACCACCATCACGACGACGACGTCAAGTCCTTCGTCTTCCGCGCCGATAAAGCTTTCAATCCGGCCAAGCTGGAAGACTTCCTGGGCGCCATCGTGCAGGTCTACGGACCCAAGATGCTTCGCTACAAGGGCGTGCTGTATATGAAGGGCAGCGACCGCAAGGTCGTCTTCCAGGGCGTGCACCAGATGATGGGCAGCGACCTGGGCCCCAAATGGACTCCCGGCGAGAAGAAGCAGAGCAAGATGGTGTTCATTGGAGTGGACCTGCCGCGGGACATCCTGCTGCAGGGTTTGGAGCAATGCCTGGTGTAAGCGGCTGCAAGCAGGGCGCTGGCTACAATGCCGCGCGCTGCGCGCCCCCCGTGCGGCGCCCCGTCGATTCGAGGAGAGCGATGTGAGCAAGACCCCGGTCAAGAGCGCGGCTGCCGCCGGCCCGTCATCCCCGATCGAGACATCCGCCGCCGCGGCGGCCCCGACCGCCCCCAGCCGCTTTGCTGAGCGCTTCTCCCCTTCTCCTCAACCCGCCGCCAGAACCTATCCCGACCCCGCCATGGAAACCCTCAAGCCCCCCGTCAAGGCGGACCCCAAGCTCGCCAATGCCTGGAAGAACAAGTCCGGGAGCGAGCTCACCGAAGAAGAACTGCTGTCCATGCCGGACAGCGAGTACATGAACGACAAGCAGCTGGAGTTCTTCCGCACGCGACTGAGCGCGCTCAAGGACGACCTGCTGTCCAACGCCGGCGAGACCACCGAGCACCTGCGCGAGGACACCTCCATCGTCCCCGACCCGGCCGACCGCGCCACCATCGAGGAAGAGCACGCGCTGGAGCTGCGCACGCGCGACCGCGAGCGCAAGCTGCTCAAGAAGATCTCGCAGTCGCTGGCGCGCATCGACGCGGGCGACTACGGCTACTGCGACGAGACGGGCGAGCCCATCGGCTTGGGCCGGCTGCTGGCGCGTCCGACGGCCACGCTGTCGCTGGAAGCGCAGCAGCGCCGCGAGCTCAAGCAGAAGATGTTCGGCGACTGAAGCAGCGCCGCCGCCCGCCGCAGCCCATGGCCGACCCCAAGGAAGGCGCAAGCTTCCTGCGCAAGGTGGCGGCCCGCTTTGCCGCCGCCTCCGGCGCCGAGGCCGAGGGCCCCGCGGTGGACAGCACCCTGCTGGGCCTGGAGCGCTCCGAGCTCAAGGCCATGATCGAGCGCAAGCGCCGCAACGACTTCGTGCGCAAGCGCGAGTTCGACATGCTGCGCAAGCTGCGCCGCGACGGCGTGGCCAGCCCCGCGGCGCTGGAAGCGCTGCACCTGGACACCGAGCCCCGCAGCGCCGACACCACCCCCGGTGCCCTGCCCGCCGACACTTGCGTCAAGGCCAAGATAGACGCCATAGAGCAGCAGATGGTGGGCGACGCCACGCCGGCCAGCCGCCTGCTGGACCGCCCGCTGCCCCGCCCTCTCACGCTGGACCCCATTCCGCCCAGCGCCGCCTGCGCCTCCAGCAGCGAGGTGGCGCAGGACCCGCTGCTGGACGAGGCCGTCATCGCCTTCGCCAACGGCGAGTTCGTCCGCTGCGAGCAGCTCCTGGCCGACCTGACCAGCCCCGAGGGCGTGCGCGCCCACCATGCCGACACCTGGCTGGTGCGGTTGGACCTCTACCGCGCCACCGGCGCGCAGGCCGCCTTCGAGACCCTGGCCGCCGAGTTCGCGCGGCGCTTCCACCGCTCGCCGCCGCAGTGGTTCTCGCTGCCGCAGCGCCTGGCGCAGATGCCCCCGCTCACCACCACGCCCGCGCGCCCCGGCCAGGGCTGGACCTGCCCGGCCGTGCTGGACGCCGCAGCCGTGCAGCGGCTGCAGGACTACGCCAAGCAGACCGCGCAGCCCTGGACCATGGACTGGTCTGGCTTGCAGCACGTGCTGGCCGACGCGCCCACGCGGCTGGCGCCGCTGCTGCAGCATTGGGCGCGCCAGTCCATGGAGCTGTACTGGCTGGGCAGCGAAACACTGCTGCAGCGCCTGCGCGAGGCCACGCCCGCCGGCGTGCGCGACACCGACCCCGCGCTGTGGCTGCTGCGGCTGCAGGCGCTGCGGCTGCTGCACCGCGCCCAGGCCTTCGACGAGGCCGCCATCGACTACTGCATCACCTACGAGATCTCGCCCCCGGCCTGGGAGGAGCCGCTGTGCCGCGTGCGCCTGACCCGCGACGGCGGCGGCGCCAGCGTGAGCACGCCTGCCTCCTCGCTGTTGCCGCTGGACGTGATGGTGCCGGACTCGCTGCTGCCTGAAGGGGCCGACGCCGTGGCCGAGGTCGAGCTCGCCGGGCAACTGGTGGGCGACATCGGACCGACCCTGAGGCGGCTGCAGCAGCAAGTGGGCAACGCCACGCGCGTGGACGTGCGCTGCGCACGGCTGGTGCGCGTGGACTTCAACGCCGCGGGCGACCTGCTCAAATGGGTGCAGGCGCGGCGCCAGGAGGACCGCAGCCTGGGCTTCTCGGACGCCCACCGGCTCGTCGCGCTGCTGTTGGGCGCGATGGGCATCACCGAGCACGCCCGCGTGCGCGTGCACAACACCTGAACCCTGCCGTCCGGCTGAAGTCGTACGGTGTTTTTCGCGGCACCCCGCCGCTCAAGGCAAGACCCCATGGAACCCTTTCACGGCACCACCATCGTCAGCGTGCGCCGCGGCCCGCTCGTCGCCCTGGGCGGCGACGGCCAGGTGACGCTGGGCCACATCGTCGTCAAGTCCAGCGCCCGCAAGGTGCGCCGGCTCTACCGCGACCAGGTCCTGGCCGGCTTCGCCGGCGCCACGGCCGACGCCTTCACGCTGTTCGAGCGCTTCGAGGGCAAGCTGGAAAAGCACCAGGGCCACCTGGTGCGCGCGGCTGTCGAGCTGACCAAGGACTGGCGCACCGACCGCGTGCTGCGCCGCCTGGAGGCCATGCTGGCCGTGGCGGACAAGGACGCCTCGCTCATCATCACCGGCAACGGCGACGTGCTGGAGCCCGAGCACGGCATCATCGCCATCGGCTCCGGCGGAGCGTATGCGCAGGCCGCGGCCCGCGCGCTGGCACAGCACACCGAGATGTCGCCCGCCGAGATCGTCAAGCAGTCGCTCACCATCGCCGGCGACCTCTGCATCTACACCAACCAGAACCACACCATCGAAACCCTGGGCGGCGCCTGAGCCGCGGCCCAGCGGGTTGCACACACACCGTTGTTCCCAACTTTTTCCCAAGGCACGCCATGAGCGCCATGACCCCCCAGGAAATCGTCTCCGAGCTCGACCGCCACATCGTCGGCCAGGCCCAGGCCAAGCGCATGGTGGCCATCGCGCTGCGCAACCGCTGGCGTCGCCAGCAAGTGGACGAGAAGCTGCGCACCGAGATCACGCCCAAGAACATCCTGATGATCGGCCCAACCGGCGTGGGCAAGACCGAGATCGCCCGGCGCCTGGCGCGGCTGGCCGATGCGCCCTTCATCAAGGTCGAGGCCACCAAGTTCACCGAGGTGGGCTACGTCGGCAAGGACGTGGACACCATCGTCCGTGACCTCGTGGACGTGGCCGTCAAGCAGGAGCGCGAGCGCCAGATCCGCACCAAGCGCACCCAGGCCGAGGACGCCGCCGAGGAGCGCGTGCTCGACATCCTCGTCCCGCCGCCCCGCGCCGCGGGCTTTGGCCTGGCCACCCACGAGCCGCCGGCCGACAACGCCGCCCGCCAGGGCATGCGCAAGCGGCTGCGCGAGGGCGCGTTGGACGACAAGGAAATCGAGATCGAGGTCGCCGACCACCGCCCCGCCCTGGAAATCCTGGGCCCGCAGGGCATGGAGGAGATGGCCGAGCAGCTCAAGGGCCTGTTCTCCCAGTTCGGCCAAGCCAAGCGCCACACCCGCAAGCTCAAGATCGCCGAGGCCTTGAAGCTGGTGGTGGAGGAGGAGGCGGCCAAGCTGGTCAACGAGGACGAGATCAAGACCGCGGCCGTGGCCAATGCCGAGGGCAACGGCATCGTCTTCATCGACGAGATCGACAAGGTCGCCGGCAGCGGCGAGTCGCGCGGCGCCGACGTCTCGCGCCAGGGCGTGCAGCGCGACCTGCTGCCGCTGGTCGAGGGCACCACCGTCAACACCAAGTACGGCATGGTGCGCACCGACCACATCCTCTTCATCGCCTCCGGCGCTTTTCATCTCGCCAAGCCCAGCGACCTGATTCCGGAGCTGCAGGGGCGCTTTCCGATCCGCGTGGAGCTGGGCTCGCTGTCGGTGGACGACTTCGAGTCCATCCTGAAGTCCACCCATGCCAGCCTCGTCAAACAGTACCAGGCGCTGCTGGCCACCGAGGGCGTGACGCTGGAGATCACGCCGGAAGGCATCCGGCGCCTGGCGCAGATCGCCTACGACGTGAACGAGCGCACCGAGAACATCGGCGCGCGCCGCCTGGCCACGGTGATGGAGCGGCTGCTGGACGAGGTCAGTTTCGACGCGCCCAATCTCTCCGGCCAGACCGTGAGCCTGGACGCCGCCGCCGTGGACGCCAAGCTCGGCGAGCTCTCGCGCAACGAGGATTTGTCGCGCTTCATCCTCTGACGCCCTGACGGAGCGAGCCGGGATTCCCTCGAAAACCGAGGAGATCCTCGCAGGTTTTTTCAAACAGCATTTGAAAATCCTACGGCAAGCGGCGGCGGTGCCTGGCCGGGCCGCCCGCTTGCCGACAGCCGGCGCGACGCGCGGCGCCTCTTGCCGGTGCCGCCTCCCATTCCCGCAGCGAAAGGACCTCCGCACGATGGACCGCCCTCGCCTGCTGCGCCGCCTGCAGGCGGTGCGCGCGCACAGCCTGGCTTTGTCCGAACCCTTGTCGGCCGAGGACTGCGCACTGCAGTCCATGCCGGACGCCAGCCCCGTCAAGTGGCACCTGGCGCACACGAGCTGGTTCTTCGAAACGCTGGTGCTTGCGCCCAACGCCGCCGGCTACCGCGCTTTCAACGAGCGCTTCGGCTTTCTCTTCAACTCCTACTACGAGGCGCTGGGCCCCCGCCACCCGCGCCCGCAGCGCGGCATGTTGTCGCGGCCGGCGCTGTCGGAGGTGCTGGACTACCGGCGCCACGTGGACGCGGCGCTGTGCGAGTTCGTGGAAGCCGGCGACGAGGCGGCACTGCGGAGCGCGGCGGCGCTCATCGAGCTGGGCCTGCAGCACGAGCAGCAGCACCAGGAGCTGATCGTCACGGACGTGAAGCACCTGCTGTCGCTCAACCCGCTGCAGCCGGCGTATCTGGCGGACGATGCGGCACGCGGGGCCGGCGTGGCCACCGCCGCCACGCCGCCGCTGCGCTGGCTGGGCTTTGACGGCGCCCTGGTGGACATCGGCCACCAGGGCGACGGCTTCGCCTTCGACAACGAGACGCCGCGCCACCGCGTCTGGCTGCAGCCCTTTGAGCTGGCCAATCGCCCGGTGAGCTGCGGCGATTACATGGAATTCATGGCCGACGGCGGCTACCGGCGACCCGAGCTGTGGCTCAGCGACGGCTGGGCCTGGGTGCAGGCCAACGCCGCGACGGCCCCCATGTACTGGCGCGCCGAGCGCGAGGGCGGGCCCTGGACGCAGTTCACCTTGAGCGGCGAGCGCCCCGTGGCGCCGGCCGAGCCAGTGTGCCACGTCAACCTCTACGAGGCCGCGGCCTACGCCCAATGGGCGGGCGCGCGGCTGCCCACCGAGGCGGAATGGGAGGCCGCCGTGGCCGCGCAGGCGCCGCCGCCGTCCGCCACCACCGCGCCCAAGGCGCTGGCGGACCACCTGCACCCCGCCCCAATCACCGACGGTCCCGGGCTGCTGCAGGCGGATTCGGCCGTGTGGCAGTGGACACGCTCGGCCTACGAGCCCTACCCGGGCTTCAGGCCGCTGGCCGGCGCCGTGGGCGAGTACAACGGCAAATTCATGGTCGCGCAAAGCGTGCTGCGCGGCGGCAGCTGCGCCAGCCCGGCCGGCCATGTGCGGGCGAGCTATCGCAACTTCTTCCCGGCGGCGGCGCGCTGGCAATTCAGCGGTCTGCGCCTGGCACGCGACGGCGCCTGACCTCCCCGCGCCGCGCCTGCAGCCGGCGACCTTGCAACGACGAAAGACGCACAGCCATGAAAGCAACCTGGAACGGCAACGTGATCGCCGAGAGCGACGACACCGTGCTGGTGGAAGGCAACCACTACTTCCCCGAGAGCGCCGTCAAGCGCGAGTACCTCGTGAGCAGCAACCACAGGACGAGCTGCCCGTGGAAGGGCCAGGCGCACTACTGGTCGCTGCTGGTCAACGGCGACCTCAACCCCGAGGCCGCCTGGTACTACCCCGAGCCCAGCGAAGCCGCGGCCGAGATCAAGGGCCGCATCGCCTTCTGGAAGGGCGTGAAGGTCACCGAGTAAGCGAAATGGGGCCCCTGCGCGAGGCCTCATCGCCAGGACGGATGGCGTGGCGGCTTACAGCGCCAGCCGGTGCGCCTGCAACGCCAGCAGCCCGTCGAAGATGAGCGAGTCCACCAGCTCGTGCTGGATGTCCAGGTAGGGCGCCACCTTCCAGCCCGCGCCGCCCGTCATGAGCATGATGGGTGAGCGGCCGCAGTGGCGCTGCAGCCGCCGGTGCATGTGCTCGATGGCGCCGGTGATGGCGAAGGTGCCGCCGCTGGTGAGGGCGTCCGAGGTGTTGGTGGGGAAGTCGCGCACCTCGCCCGTGGGCACGTGCAGCCCGGCCGTGCCGCTTTCCAGCGCGCGCAGCATGATGCCGTGGCCGGGCAGGATGAGGCCGCCCAGGAAGCGGCCCTCGCCGTCCAGCGCGTCCACCGTCACGGCCGTGCCCACCATCACCACCAGCACCGGCCCGTCCACGCCGCGTGCCTGCGCATGGGCCCATGCGCCTATGAGCGCCACCCAGCGGTCGGCACCCAGGCGGCCGGGATGGTCGTAGCCGTTGCGCACGCCACCGTCGCGCGCGTTGGAGACGGCCCAGCGCGGCGTGAGGTCCCACAGCTCCAGCTGTTCTTCCACGCGGCGGCGCACGGCATCGCCGGCGACGTTGCAGCCCAGCATGCTGCGCGGGGGCTGCAGGCCGCGCCACTGCGAATCGGCCAGCTCGTCAATGGTTTCCAGAAAGGCCGCGCCCTGGGCCAGCACGGCAGCACCGGGCTGTGGTGCGGCGTACAGCGCCCATTTCAGCCGCGTGTTGCCTATGTCTATGGCCAGAAAACTCATGGCGGCAGGGTATCAGGGTGAAACGGGCATGCCGCTGCGCGGCGTCAGTACGGCGTGCCGCAACGCATGGCACGCCTCGCGCGTACCCGCCTGCGGCTCAGGCCGCACGCCTTCAGCGCGCGGCCTCGGGCAACTCGATCTTGACTTCCAGCACTTCCAGGTTGTCCTGCCGCTCCAGATGCACCTTGATGTCATCAGAGCTGATGGACACGTACTTGGTGATGACGGCCAGCAGCTCGCGCTGCAGCGCCGGCAGGTAGTCGGGGCTGCGGCTGCGGCCGTTGCGCTCGTGCGCCAGGATGATCTGCAAGCGCTCTTTGGCAACGTTGGCCGAGCGCTTCTTCTCACCCAACAGGAAGGACAGAAAGCTCATGACGCGTTACCTCCCGCCAAAGAGTCGCTTAAAGAAGCCGGGTTTGACCGCTTCGGTGAAGCGCATGGGCTTTTGCTCACCGAGGAAGCGGTCCACCACGTCCTTGTACGCCTCGGCAACGTCCGTGCCATTCATGTGAACGACAGGTACGCCTTGGTTGGACGCCTGCAGCACCACTTCGGACTCCGGGATCACGCCGATCAGGTCAATGCGAAGGATGTCCTGAATGTCCTGCAGCGACAGCATCTGGCCGTCTTCCACGCGCAACGGGTTGTAGCGGGTGATGAGCAGGTGCTCCTTGATGGCCGTGTCGCCCTCGATGGCGCGGCGCGTCTTGGAGCCCAGCATGCCCAGGATGCGGTCGGAGTCGCGCACCGAGGACACCTCGGGGTTGGTCACCACCAGCGCCTCGTCGGCGAAGTGCATGGCCAGCATGGCGCCACTCTCGATGCCCGCGGGCGAGTCGCAGACGATGTACTCGAACCCCTGCTCGGCCAGGTCGGCCAGCACGCGTTCCACGCCTTCCTTGGTCAGCGCGTCCTTGTCGCGCGTCTGCGAGGCGGGCAGGACGAAGAGGTTTTCGCAGTGCTTGTCCTTGATCAGCGCCTGGTTGAGGTTGGCCTCGCCGTTGATCACGTTGATGAGGTCATACACGACGCGGCGCTCGCAACCCATGATGAGGTCCAGGTTGCGCAGGCCAACGTCGAAATCGATCACCGCCGTTTTGTGCCCGCGCAGGGCGAGGCCAGTGGAGAAGCTCGCGCTGGTCGTGGTCTTGCCGACCCCGCCCTTGCCGGAGGTCACGACGACGATTCTGGCCATCTCAGGTACATCCTTTCAGCTGTTCGGTTCGGTGTGCATTGCAGGCGCCGCATCGTGCGGCGCTAGATCTTGATCGGCTCGATCACCAGCTTTTCCCCCTCCAGCCTCACCATGGCAGGCTTGCCCAGCACGTCGGGCGGCAGGGGGTTCTCGGCGGTGCGGTAGGTACCGGCGATCGAGATCAGCTCGGGTTCCAGGCAGGTGGTGAAGATGCGCGCGGCGGTGTCTCCGCGGGCGCCGGCCACCACCTTGCCGCGCAGCGGCGCGTACACGTGCACGCTGCCGTCGGCAATCACTTCGGCGCCGCAGTTGACCTGCGCCAGCACCACCAGGTCCCCGCCCCGGGAATAGACCTGCTGGCCTGAGCGCAAAGGCTTGTCGACGAGCAGCGCCGTGCCGCCCACGGGCACTTCGCGGACCACTTCGCGCACGACCTCGCGCACGTTCTCCGTGCGCGGCGCCATGGAGACGGCATCCGGCGAGTCGCCCAGCCCGGCGGCGACGGCGGCTTCCATTTGCGCGGGGCTGCCGCCGCGCGCGGCCACGGGCAGCATGCGGTGGCGGCGCAGCAGCGCCACCAGGGCGTGCATGTCCAGCGGACTGGGGTCGTCGCGCACGGCCGCCAGGTCCACCATGACCGGTTCCTGGTTGAAAAGCTCAGGCGTGTCCGCCAGACGCTGCGTCAGCTCCGCCGTCAACAGCTCCAGGTCGGTGGTCTTGAGCAGCAGCGCCAGCAGCGTCAGCGAAGCGCTCCTGAGATCGAAGGGAGAGGTCACTCCGGCGGAAACAGCGGCCATGGGGCGGAACGAGCCTAAAAGGGCGGCAGTTTACCGGGCCGGCATGGCGCCGGGCTTGCATCGCGGCAAGTGTTCGGCAAGTGTTTGCTGCGATGCAGCAGCATTGTGAGCAAGCCACAATGGCTCATGCCCACCCTCATCGCGACCCAATCGTTCACCAGCGCCGAGGCGGCGCTGGCGCATGCCCGCCACATCTACGACATCGGCATCACGCACCTGCGCCAGTCCCTGCAGGAATTCGTGGCCGGCACCGACCCGGCGCGAAGGGTGCGCGCCTGCTATCCCTTCGTCCGCGTACACACAGACACCGTTGCGCGCGCCGACTCGCGCCTGGCCTACGGCTTCGTGGCCGGACCGGGCAGCTACGAGACCACGCTCACGCGCCCGGACCTCTTCGGCGACTACTACCTGGAGCAGTTCGAGCTGCTGCTGCGCAACCACGGCGTGGCGCTGGAGGTGGGGATGAGTACTCAACCCATTCCCATCCACTTCTCGTTCTCGGAGCACGACCACATCGAGGGGACCATGAGCGCCGAGCGCCGCCAGCGCATGCGCGACCTCTTCGATTTGCCCGACCTGGCGGCCATGGACGACGGCATCGCCAACGGCACGCATGAGACGCCGCCGGGGCAGCCCATGCCGCTGGCCCTCTTCACCGGGCCGCGCGTGGACTACTCGCTGCACCGGCTGCGCCACTACACGGGCACGGCGCCGGAGCACTTCCAGAACTTCCTGCTCTTCACCAACTACCAGTTCTACATCGACGAGTTCGTCCGCTTGGGCCGCAGCCTCATGGCCGCACCCGAGGGCGACGAGGCCGCCGACGGCTACTGCGCCTTCATAGAGCCGGGCAACGTGGTCACGCGCCGTGCCGGCCACGCCGCGCAACCCGGCGATGCCCTGGGCGCCGCGCCGCCGCGGCTGCCGCAGATGCCCGCCTACCACCTGGTGCGGCCGGACCGCGCCGGCATCACCATGGTCAACATCGGCGTGGGCCCGGCCAACGCCAAGACCATCACCGACCACGTGGCCGTGCTGCGCCCGCACGCCTGGATCATGCTCGGCCACTGCGCAGGCTTGCGCAACACGCAGCAGCTCGGCGACTACGTGCTGGCCCACGGCTACGTGCGCGAGGACCACGTGCTCGACGAGGAAATGCCGCTGTGGGTGCCCATCCCCGCGCTGGCCGAAATCCAGGTCGCGCTGGAACAGGCGGTGGAAGACGTGACGCAACTGCGCGGCTTCGAGCTCAAGCGCATCCTGCGCACCGGCACGGTGGCCTCCACCGACAACCGCAACTGGGAGCTGCTGCCGCATCCGGGTCCGGAGCGCCGCTTCAGCCAGAGCCGCGCCGTGGCGCTGGACATGGAGTCCGCCACCATCGCCACCAACGGTTTCAGGTTCCGCGTGCCCTACGGCACCCTGCTGTGCGTGAGCGACAAGCCCTTGCACGGCGAAATCAAGCTCCCCGGCATGGCCAACCACTTCTACCGCGAGCGCGTGGACCAGCACCTGCGCATAGGCATGCGGGCCATAGACATCCTGCGCCAGCAGCGCCTGGACCAGCTCCACAGCCGCAAGCTGCGCAGCTTCAACGAGGTGGCCTTCCAGTAAGGCGCCCTCTCCCGCACCCGCCGCGGCCCTCGCGGCGGGTAGGCCGCTTCCTACGCACGGATGCGGCCGCCGCCGCCTGACGGCCGCGCCCCTGGGCGCAACCATTGCTCCTGAGCGATCACAAGCACGCAAGGAGCACCCCATGAACGACCTGCAGGAGCGGCTGGACGGCATCCAGCGCTGGTTCTACGGCGGCGAGCCGGGACTGGACGACCTGCCGCCGGACGACGAGGCTTTCCCGCGGCCGACGGAGGAGCGGCTGTCGTCCCTGGACCTCTGCAACGCCTGCGCGCAGGCCATGCAGGCCTGAGCGCCTTGGCTGCGATGCGACTGCCCGTTCCGCTGCGCCGCGATGAGCCCGCCCTGGACGGCGCCGCGCACATCCGCGTGCTCACGCTCAACCTGCACAAGGGCTTCACGGCCATGAACCGCCGCTACGTGCTCTCGGAAATCCGCGAGGCGGTGCGCGGCACGGGCGCGGACATCGTCTTCCTGCAGGAGGTGGCCGGCGCGGCCTCGCACAAGCACGACCTGCGCGCCGTGCACACCCTGGCCGGCAAGGGCGCGCGGCGCCACGAGCCCCGCCCCCTGCCCGGTGCGGCCGCGGCCGGCGGCGCGGCCCAGGCGCTGGCGCGCATGCCGCAGTACGAGTTCCTGGCCGACACCATCTGGCACCAGCACGCCTACGGGCGCAACGCCGTCTCGCCCTCAGGCCACCACGGCAACGCGCTGCTGTCCAAATTCCCCATCCTGCGCCACCGCAACGTGGACGTGAGCCTGGACCTGGACGGCGTCGAAAAGCGCGGCCTGCTGCACTGCGAGCTGGAGCTGCCCAACTCCGAATACCCGCTGCACGCCATCTGCGTGCACCTGGGGCTGCGCGAGTCGCAGCGCCAGCGCCAGGTGGATTTGTTGGGCCAGTTGCTGCACGACGCCGTGCCGGCGCAGGCGCCGCTGGTGATCGCGGGCGACTTCAACGACTGGCGGCTGTGCGCCCACCAGCGGCTGTTGCGCGAGCTGCACCTGCAGGAGGTGCACGCCCACGCCCACGGCCGCGCGCCGCGCACCTTCCCGGCCCGGCACCCGGTGCTGCGGCTGGACCGCATCTACGTGCGCAACCTGCGCCACGCGCCCATTGGCTTGCCCAAGCGGCCCTGGTCGCACCTGTCGGACCACGCGCCGCTGGCGGCGGAGGTGATGCTGTGAAACTCACTTGGCAAGCGGGCAACCGCATCGAGCTGCTGGAAAACGGCGAGGAGTACTACCCGCGCGTCTTCGAGGCCATCTCCCAGGCCCGGCGCGAGGTGGTGATCGAAACATTCATCCTGTTCGACGACCCGGTGGGGCAACAGCTCCACGCCGTGCTGCTGGAAGTGGCCGGCCGCGGCGTGCAGGTGGACCTGACCGTGGACGGCTACGGCTCGCCCGACCTCTCGGACGAGTTCATCCGGGCGCTGACCGACGCGGGCGTGCGGCTGCACGTCTACGACCCCCGGCCGCGCCTGCTGGGCCTGCGCTACAACCTCGTGCGCCGCATGCACCGCAAGATCGTGGTGATCGACGGCGAGCGCGCCTTCATCGGCGGCATCAACTTCTCGGTGGACCACCTCGCCATCAGCGGCCCCGAGTCCAAGCAGGACTACGCGGTGCAGATCGAAGGCCCCGTGGTGCAGCAGGTGCATGGCTTCGTCCACCAGGTGCTGGCCCCCGTGCGCAGCGCGCTGGTGCGCTGGATGCGCCAGGGTTTCAAGCGCCAGGAAAAGCCCCGCCCGCCCGCGCCGCTGCCGGCCGTGGGCGACGCCTACGCGGCGCTGGTGACGCGCGACAACGAGCGCCACCCCAACGACATCGAGCGCTGCTACCGCATGGCCATACGCACGGCCAAGCGCGAGATCGTCATCGCCAACGCCTACTTCTTCCCCGGCTACCGGCTGCTGCGCGAGCTGCGCCGGGCGGCGCGGCGCGGGGTGGCGGTGCACCTCATCCTGCAGGGCGAGCCGGACATGGCCATCGTGCGCATAGGCGCGCGCATGCTCTACCACTCGCTGGTCAAGGACGGCGTGCACGTGCACGAGTACTGCAAGCGCCCGCTGCACGGCAAGGTGGCGGTGGTGGACGGCGAATGGGCCACCGTGGGCTCCAGCAACCTGGACCCGCTGAGCCTGTCGCTCAACCTCGAAGCCAACCTGCTCATCCGCGACCCCGGCTTCGCCGCCGAGCTGCGCCGCCGGCTGCAGCGCCTGATGGACCACGAGTGCCGCGAGATGGGCCGCGAGGCGCTGCCCAAGCGGACGATGTGGCGCTACGTCACCGGCGCGCTGGCCTTCCACCTGCTGCGCCACTTCCCCAGTTGGGCCGACATGCTGCCGCGGCAAGGCAAGTTCATTCGCTCCTTCATTGGGCGGCGCCAGGTGGACGTGCACCCCGAGGCGCCCAACCACGCGCCGCACTGATGGAGCGCGCCGTGGCCCGCCACGCGCCGCCGGCCCACCCCTGGGCACATGCCTGGGCCCATGTGCGCCGCCCGCTGCTGGTGCTGACGCTGCTGGCGCTGCTGAGCTTCATCGCCTGGCGTGCACGCAGCCTGGATTGGGCCGCCGCTTGGGCCGCGCTGCTGGACTACCGGCCCGGCACGCTGCTGCTGGCCGCGCTCACCGTGGCGGCGGCACATGCGCTCTACACCGGCTACGACCTGCTGGGCCGCTTCTACAGCGGCCACCACCTGAGCGCGCCGCGCGTGGCGGCCACGGCCTTCGTGAGCTTCGCGGCCAACCTCAACCTGGGCTCCATGGTGGGCGGCGTGGCGCTGCGGCTGCGCCTCTATGCGCGCCAGGGCCTGCCCATGGCGACCATCGTGCGCGTCTGGGGCATCAGCCTGCTGACCAACTGGATCGGGTACGCGGCACTGGCCGGCGCGGTGTTCGCCAGTGGGCTGGTGCACCTGCCGCCGGACGCGCCCCTGAGCCCGCACGCGCTGCGCCTGGTGGGCGCGGCGCTGCTGGCGGTGGTTGGGCTGTACCTGGCGGCCTGCCGCTGGTCGCGGCGGCGGCTGTGGACGCTGCGCGGCCACCGGCTGGAGCTGCCGCGCGCGGGGCTGGCGCTGGCGCAGGTTGGGCTCTCGGCCCTGCACTGGTCCTTCGTGGCCGGCGTGCTCTACGTGCTGCTGCACGGCGGGGTGGACTACCCCACGGTGCTGGGTGCCTTGATGCTCACCAGCATGGCCGTGATCGCGCTGCGCGTGCCCGCGGGCCTGGGCGTGCTGGAGGCGGTGTTCATGTCGCTGCTGGCGGGCCGCCAGCCCGAGGCGCAGTTGCTGGCGGCGCTGCTGGCCTACAGGGCCCTCTTCTACCTGCTGCCGCTGGCGGTGGCGGCGCTGGTGTACCTGGGGCTGGAAGCGCGGCTGCGCCGGGGGCGCGCGGCCGCTGCACGCCAGCCGCGCACGGCCCGCCCGCAGTCCTGAGCACGGCGCGGGCGAAACGCTTTCGCAGGCCTCATCGTTCAGAAATCTGAACAATGCCGCCCATTTAATGGGGCTCGGCGGGCACGCAGGCGAACGATGTGGCCGCAGCCCACCCAGGCCGCACGCGCCTTGATGGGCCGCAACGGTCTATGACACGCACCACGACATGGCGCAAGGCGCGCGCCTTGTGCGCCCCGGGGCGATCACTTACGCTGGATTTCCACCTCAGCAGCGCGCTTGCCACGGGGCCGGCGCAGAAGGAGACCGCCATGTCGAGCCCATCCCGTTCCGTCGCTGCCATCCGCACGCTTGCCCTCGTCGGCGCGGCGGCCTCCGGCAAGACCTCGCTGGCCGAAGCGCTGCTGCTGCATGCAGGCGCCATAGGCGCCGCGGGCAGCCTGGAGCGCGGCAGCACGGTCAGCGACTTCGATCCCCTGGAGCGCCGCATGCAGCATTCGCTGAGCGCGGCGCTCATGCACCTGGAGCACCAGGACACGCGCATTCACTTCGTAGACACCCCCGGCGCGCCGGACTTCGTCGGCCAGTCGCTGCCGGCGCTGGAGGCGGTGGAGACGGCCGCGGTGGTCGTTAACGCCGCGGTGGGCATAGAGCCCATGACGGTGCGCATGATGGAGTACGCAGCCCAGCGCCGGCTGGACCGGCTCGTCATCGTCAACAAGATAGACGCGCAGGGCGTGGACCTGCCTGCGCTGCTCAAGCAACTGCAGGAGGCCTTCGGCCGCGAATGCCTGCCGCTGAACCTGCCGGCCGAGGGCGGCGCCAAGGTGGTGGACTGCTTCTTCAACCGCGAGGGCCAGACGGACTTCGGCGCCGTCGAGGACGCGCACCGCGCCCTCGTGGAACAGGTGGTGGAGGTGGACGGCGACTTCGTCGAGCGCTACCTCAACGACGGCGACGTGGACGCCAGCGAGCTGCACGCGCCGCTGGAACAGGCGCTGCGCGAAGGCCATTTGATTCCCGTGTGTTTCGTCTCCTCGCGCACGGGCGCGGGCCTGGCGCAGTTGCTGGACGTGATGGTGAAACTGCTGCCCCACCCCGGCGAGGGCAACCCGCCCGCCTTCCTCAAGGGCGAGGGCGACGAGGCGCAGCCGCTGCAGGCGCAGCCCGACCCCTCGCTGCACGTGCTGGCGCACGTCTTCAAGGTCACGGTGGACCCCTTCGTCGGGAAGATGGGCATCTTCCGCATCCACCAGGGCACGCTCACCAAGGACAGCCTGCTCTACATCGGCGACGGCCGTAAGCCCTTCAAGGTCAACCACCTCTTCATGCTGCAGGGCAAGGAGCACGTGGAGGTGAGCAAGGCGCTGCCGGGCGACCTCTGCGCCGTGGCCAAGGTGGACGACCTGCACTTCGACGCCGTGCTGCACGACGCGGCGGAAGACGACCACATCCACCTGCAGCCCCTGGACTTCCCCGTGCCCGTGCACGGTCTGGCCATCGAGCCCAAGCGCCACGGCGACGAGCAGCGCATGTGGGAAATCTTGACCAAGCTGCTGGACGAGGACCCGTGCCTCAAGGTCGAGCACGTGCCCGCGACCAACGAGACCATCGTCTACGGCCTGGGCGAGCTGCACCTGCGCGTGCTGCTGGAGCGGCTGCGCGAGGTCTACAAGTTCGAGGTGCAGACGCGGCCGCCGCGCATCGCCTACCGCGAGACCGTCACCGGCGTGGCCCAGGGGCACCACCGCCACAAGAAGCAGACGGGCGGCGCCGGCCAGTTCGGCGAAGTGATGCTGCGCGTGGAGCCGCTGCCGCGCGGCGCCGGGTTCGAGTTCGTGGACCAGGTCAAGGGCGGCGCGATTCCGGGGCAGTTCATTCCGGCCGTCGAAAAGGGCGTGCGCGAAGTGCTGGCCCTGGGTGCCATCGCCGGCTATCCGGTGGTGGACGTGCGCGTGGTGGTGCTGGACGGCAAGAGCCACAGCGTGGACAGCAAGGAAATCGCCTTCGTCACCGCGGGCCGCAAGGCCTTCATGACGGCCATACGCGAGGCGCGGCCCATCGTCCTGGAGCCCATCGTCAACGTGGAAATCCTGGCGCCGGAAAGCGCCATGGGCGACATCACGGGCGATCTCTCCTCCCGCCGCGGCCAGGTCAGCGGCACGCACAACGGGGCGGCGGGGAGCATGCTGATCCGCGGGCAGGTGCCGCTGTCGGAGCTGAGCAACTACCAGTCACGGCTGAACGCCATGACCAGTGGCCAGGGCCGCTACACGCTGGCGCTGTCGCACTACGACCCGGTGCCGCCCAACACGCAGCAGCAGCTCGTGGGCCAGTTCAAGGTGCGCGACGAGGAGTAAGTCACCGCGCCATGGGCGGGACGGCGCGCCGGGAGGCGACGCTGCCGTCCGGGGCGGCCCCGGCGTGCTGGAGCACGGCGTCCAGCAGCTCGGCCGCCTCCAGCAGGTCCACGTGGGCCCAGCCGCGCAACAGCCGGTTCTCCGCGCCCGGCAGCGTGGCCACCGAGGGCGGGAACACCACGTTGTCGCAGTCGCTGAAGAAGCAATGCATGGGCAGGCCGTGGGGCGCGGCGGCTTCGTCGCGCGCCAGGTTTTTCAACCACGGGCTGCCGAGCTGAAGCTGGCGGGCGTTGGGCGTCGTCCCGAAGCGGGCCAGCCAGGTGCCGCGGTGCGGCGAGGCGATGGTGATGACGCGGGCCACCAGGCTCGCGTCCCCTCCCCCGCGCAGCCAGGCACGCACCGCGAGGCCACCCAGGCTGTGGGCGACGATCAGGACGGGCTCACCCGTGGCGGCGTACAGGCGGCGCACGGCGGCGTCCACGCCGGGCACCCAGCTTTCTATGAGGCCGAAGGGCGGTTCGAAGCTGGGCGCGAGCACCGGGACGCCGTGCTCGCGCAGCACGCGCAGCCAGGGGGACCACACCCCGCGGTTGCAGACCAGGCCGTGCACCAGCAGCACGCCGCGCCGGCCGGAAGGCGGCGGCAGGTAGTCCGGTTCGGCCTCATGCTGAAAGGGCTGGCGCAGGCAGAAGACGCGCAGGCCGGTGATGCATTCCGCCGCCCAGGCTTTCAAGAGCGCGCGAACGGATGCGGGCGGGACGGCATCGTGGCGGGAAACAAAATACTGGAGCAGCAGTTCCAGACCCAGCACGCCGGCATGCAGCGTCGCCAGGAAAACCGTGCCCAGCACGGCCGCCAGCCGATATTCATGTGCCCAGGCCCACCAGAACCAGCCCACGATGGTGAGCAGCCAATTGATGGTCATGAACTGCTGCAGGCGGGCGATCATGGATTTTCAGGCCGTTGCTGATTTACAGAGCAAGCGTACCCAAATTCGAATCC